>JBBAAG010000098.1 GCA_041658405.1 Elusimicrobiota bacterium | reverse complement strand
AATTTCGGTCACTATGTCACCAGTAACTGCATCAAATACCCAAAATTTAAAATTAAGTCTATCAGTTATTTCTTCTTCAACAACATCTGCTTTAATGTTTGGTCTCGGAAATGATAATGCCTGGGATAATACAGAAACAATGTCGCTGTTTGAAGTTGCAATCCCTATAATAATCAATCCAGTAAAAATGGCTGCACCTAACATAATATAACCGATAGTAGCACCAATTTCATCATTAGAAGACCGTGAAACAGGTGCTTTATTCAACTGGGTGAGCAGAATTAAATTGCCAGGTTCATGAGTATAATCATATCTTTTACTAAGTACTGGAACTTTTGCACGTTGAATTACAAACTCTTGTACTTTATCATTACGTTCAATGCATATTTTTACTGATGACCCCCGGGGACCGCGTAATTTATCGTATAGTTGAAGTATATTCATGTTATCAATCGTTTGGCCATCAATCGATATTAATTCGTCTCCAGGTAGTATACCCGATTTGCTTGCGGGAGAAGCATCAATAACGTAAAATACTTTATATATATCGTTTGTCTTAACAAGAATAATACCAACGTCGCCTTTTGTATCTGTGACAGTTTTAACTAATTCTACTTCATCAAATAATCTGTTTGCTCGAAGTTCGTTAAATAATATTTTCCTAAATCCATATTGAATATCGTTTTGTGTAAATTTTACGGTATAGTTGTTATTAGTCAATTCATACACATCTGCATTACTAGTGATTATGGGGCCAATTTGAAGCTTAATAGGGAATAGAGTGTCTTTCGCTATTTGTTTAGAAGGGTAATATAATCTATCGATACTGTAGTAATAGCTAGTGGTACAACCATTAAAGAAAACAATTGCGATTATTAATGCAATTAATTTCTTTGTAGATTTGAAGCATTTGCTATGCAATATCATTGTTTTGTTGTTCATCGCCTTAAATTGCAATTAAGCTTATTATAAAGTATTTCTTCTTGAACAGATTATCAAGATTATTTAGTGTACTATTTTAACCTATTCCTACTGATAAGTCAAAGCGATACTTGATATAAAAGTTAATTGTTGTTATACTATTATTATAATTGTTTAGATTATACATTAACGACAAAAGAGGGAAAGATAAATCAAGGAGTTAGGTAAGACGAGTGATACACAATGCGTAAAAATAATAAGTGCGATAAAAAAAGTAACTTGAGCTATACAAAATATGTTGTTAAAACTAACCGAAAAATTAATGATTGCGATTATCTGATAACTCTAAAGCCAACTACAACGATACTCAACCCTTTACCGGGACAGTTCTTGATGATTGACTGCGGCGAAGAAACCTTTCTCCCGCGTCCCTACAGCGTGTACGGGATGTCCGGCAACGCAATAGTGTTATTGGTCAAGCCTGTCGGTACGGGCAGCGGGTTGTTGGTATGTAAACCCGCAGGAACAACAATAAAATTATTCGGTCCGTTAGGGAACGGGTACGATATTAACGCAGCAGCCGGGAAAACAGTTTTCCTTGTTTCTGGCGGGACGGGTACTGCATCAGTGAATTATTTAAACGAGTATTTGCAGAAACACGGAAGTGTTACAAAGATAAATTTTATCACCGGTGCGAGAAATAAGAGTCAACTTGTGCGTGTACAAAAAAGTAGCGGGAAGTGTAGTTTTAATTACTGCACAGACGATGGTAGTACAGGATTTCATGGGGTACCTACGATTGTATTATCATCCGCGCTTAAGAAAATAGTAAATCCTGCGGGTAACGCTGTGATTTACACCTGCGGGCCAAGTGTAATGATGAAAGCTGTGGCAAAGATAGCAAATAGGTACGGTATTAAGTGCTATGCGAGTTTGGAAGAACGTATGGCATGCGGCGTTGGCGCGTGCCGCGGGTGCGTAGTAAAAGTTGCGGGTGATAAAAACGTTGTCGTTAACAAAACAGTTTGCCATGACGGGCCGGTGTTCGATACACAAATATTGGGATGGTGAAATATATGAGTAAAAAAAACGTTTTGGAAACCACTATTGCCGGACTTAAGCTAAAATCCCCAGTGATGATAGCCAGCGGGATCGCGGGGTTCGGCGGGGAGTATAACACACTGCACACGTGGGATAAACTCGGTGCGTTTGTAACTAAAACCATTACTTACGAACCACGGTCGGGTAATCCCACACCGCGGGTATACGAAACACCGGCGGGCATGCTGAACTCTATCGGATTAGAAAACCCTGGAGTTGAATTGTTTGTTAAAGAATACATACCTGTCCTCAAAAAGTTGGGCACCAAAATTGTGGTGAGCATCGCGGGAACTTGCGCGGGGGATTATGTAAAAACTATCCGCCGGATAGATGATGGAGATACAAGCGAGATAGTGGCAGCATATGAACTAAACCTTTCCTGTCCAAACGTAGCGAAACGTACTGTCGGGAAAACCGCGAAGTCGCATTGTATTATCAGCCAGGATGAAAAACTTACCGCGTCGGTGATTGCTGCAGTGAAAAAAGTTACCTGCAAACCAATATTTGCGAAACTATCGCCTAACGTTACGGATATAAAACTTATCGCCAGTGCAGCGGAACGCGCTGGTGCGGATGCTGTGGTTGTGATCAACACATTACTCGGGATGGCGGTGGATATTCAGTCGCGGAAACCGAGGATTGCGAACGTGATGGCTGGCCTGTCCGGTGCGGCAGTATTCCCCATAGCGTTACGGTGCGTGTACGAGTGCGTGCAAACCGTGAAGATTCCGATCATCGGGGTGGGGGGAATAGCATCAGCAGAGGATGCGATCGCGATGCTGATCTCCGGAGCATCAGCAGTGCAGGTGGGCAGCGGGCTTTACAAAAACCCAAACCTGATCACCGAAGTCGTCGACGGTATCGAAAAGTATTTGAAGAAACAAAATGTCATACTTACAAACCTAATCAGCAGCTTGCGTGCCTGAATTCAGCGATCAAAAAATACTTCTTGACAAAAACCATAAAAACGATAATACTATTATTGGAATCACTAGTTCCATAAAAGAGGTGTAATATGGAAATACAAGTACCAAGAATACTGAAGCCGCGAACGGACAGTTATTTCCTGTTTGGCCCGCGGGGTACGGGTAAAACAACGTGGTTGAAACAGCAATACCCGGCTGCTTTATGGCTCGACTTGCTATCCCCCGACACTTTTCGTACATACAGCGCGTACCCGGAACGGTTGAAAGAACTGGTGTATGGCAACCCAAAGAACAAAGTGGTAGTAATCGACGAAATCCAAAAAGTTCCTGATCTCCTGAGCGTAGTGCATTTGTTGATAGAACAAAAACTTGGGGTACAGTTTGTACTTACGGGTTCCAGCGCGAGGAAACTTAAACGTACCGGCGTAGACTTGCTCGCAGGCCGGGCAGTGCGGCAAACCTTGCACCCGTTCATCGCTACAGAACTGGGCAATAAATACGATTTTGATAAAGCCTTACAACACGGATTGTTGCCGTTAGTATATTTCTCACAAACTCCTGACGATGTATTGAAAACATACATTGCATTGTACATACGTGAAGAAGTTCAGGCGGAGGGATTGGTACGCAACATCGGCAACTTCTCACGGTTTTTGGAAGCTATAAGTTTTTCGCATGGCGCGGTGTTGAATATCAGCAACGTTGCGCGTGAGTGCGAAGTCGAACGTAAAGTTGTGGAAGGATACATTTCTATACTCGAAGATTTACTGTTATCATACCGTTTACCAGTGTTCACTAAACGCGCACAGCGCGGTACTGTGTGCCACCCAAAATTTTATTTTTTCGATACCGGTGTGTACCGCGCGTTACGGCCCGCTGGCCCGCTTGATAACCCGGATGCAATAACCGGCACTGCGTTAGAAGGGTTGGTTGCACAGCACCTCTCAGCTTGGGCGGACTACAATAACAATGACACCCACCTGTATTTTTGGCGGACAAAAGATGGGGATGAAGTAGATTTTGTGGTTTACGGGAAATCAATGTTGTACGCGATAGAAGTTAAAAACACCGGCCGTGTGCGTAATGAAGATTTGAGCTCGTTAAAAATGTTTCTCCGTAATTATCCCGAGGCAACAGCGGTGTTCTTGTACCGGGGAAAAGAGAGATTGAAGGTAAACAACGTTTTATGTATCCCTCTGACTGATTTCCTGCAGTCATTAGTACCGGGAAAGATAGAAATTACGGGGATAAAATGAACCTAAAAAAATATCAGCTTTACTGGGGTGAATTGCATACACATACATATTGTGGTTCAAAATTTGGTACTTTAGAGGATGCAGTAGAAATTGCGAAAACGCAGTTAGACTTTTGGGCACCGGGTGAGCATAATAATCGTACTGATATACCGCATCCCGATTATAACTGGCCAGAAATTGTAAGGATAGCAAAACAATATAATCAACCGGGAAAGTTTATCGTGTTCCCCGGGTTTGAATACGCAGTAGCCGATGGCGATTATAACGCATATTTTTGTAATGACGAAGTACCCGAGTTCAGGCCAAAAAGTTTTGATGAATTATTTTCGTTTGTCCGTAAAAATAATGGGATTCTAATTCCTCATCATACAGGATATAAAGTTGGGTGCCGCGGGACTGATTGGAACAATTTTCAACCGGGCTTGATGCCAGTAGTAGAAATATTTTCTATGCACGGGTCATCGGAAAGCGAGGACGGGTATTTCCCGATGTCATTACCAAAGATGGGCCCGCGTGCAACTGCTGGTACTGCGCAAGCTGGGTTAATCCGGGGATTGAAGTTTGGATTCATCGCTTCTACCGACGGGCATTATGGATATCCTGGCAGTTATAAGATGGGCCTAACCGGCGTATATGCGGAAGGATTGTCACGGGAAAGTATATGGTTGGCAATATTGGCAAGACGGACTTTTGCAGTATCCGGTGATAGGATAAAAGTTAGGTTTGATATCAATAGCCATCTGATGGGTGAAGAAGTGGTTTATTCGGGGAAAGAACGTGTGATTAGTGCAGAAGTGGAAGCTTTAGATTCATTGGATAAAATAGAAATTATTAAAAATAACAAGATACTTTACCGTGCGAGTCCCATGGTAGGTTATCAACCTTCTCCGGGTAAAACAGGGAAATATAAGGTAAGGATAGAATGGGGTTGGGGTGGCGAACAGATAATTAAATGGGATGGGAAATTGGAAATAAAAGCCGGGGAGTTAATATCGTTCTCCCCGTGTTTCGGCCCGCCGGCACCGAATAAGGTTGTAAGTTTTAGTAATAACCATTGTTGTTGGTTGTCACATACACAGGGAAGTTCTGTTTATAACTGGAAGTTATGCCGGAATGGGAGGGAAGGAACTAATTCTATCGTGTTTGAGTTTGTAGGAGGTAATGATACTGTTTTTAATATTGAATTGAATAACCAAAAATTTCAATATTCTCTTGCGCAACTTAAAGAGGGGTCTCAGATAGGGCTTATGAAAGGTAGTTTTAACGAAAAAATTAAAATATATTCGCCAGTGCCAGAAAAGTTGTATTCAATCAAACTAAAAGTAATAGATAAGTTGGCGGAACAAGAAACGGACTTTTACTATCTACGTGTATTTCAAGCCAACGGCCAAATGGCGTGGAGTTCGCCAGTTTGGATTACAAAAAAGGTTTAACCGTTTTTTGCTGGAGTTAGATACTGTCAACAAAAGCAAAACAACCCGGCTGTTTTAGGGCGTACCCGAAAATAGTCGCCTTGCATGCCCACCAGTTATTTGATATTATCTTTGATTATGAACGGTTATTCTCACAATAAAATATTTCAATCGGTTTTCTTTTGTCTAGGACTAGTTGTATCAATCTTTGGGTTATCGGTATTACACGCTGACATGACGTTGACTGTTTAAAGTATTTAAAATATGAAAAAAACAAAAATATTTATTAGTTCTGGACAACAACCTGATGAAGAACCAATAGTGAAAAATATTGCAGAAATACTATCAGATCATTTTGAGGTATATATTGCGAAACATAATAGTACTTTATTGCCAATACCTTCAGAAATACTTAGTCAACTAGAATCATCTGAATATTTTCTATTTATAGACTTTAAAAGACGTTATGACTGTTATTGTAAATGCTCAATGTTCAGTCATCAAGAATTAGCAGTCGCTATGTATTTAGGAAAAGATGCTTTGTGTTTTCAAGAAAATGGTACAAAGAGAATTGGCCTTCAAGAATTTATTCAGTCTAATCCAATAAAATTCAATGACAGAAATAAATTATCTGAAATTGTGATAAAAAAAGTAAACGAAAACTGGAAATCTGGATGGAAGTATGAGTTGTCAATATTTCCAACTAAGGAACCGGAGAAACAATCTCAACTTGATCGTACAATTCGTCATTTTTGTCATTTAGATATAAAAAACCAACATAAAATGAAGTATGCTAGTGATTGTGTTGCATATTTAATGAGGGTAAATAATGATGATTATCGTTTCCCCTTGTCATGGGCTGGTTATCAAACCTTTACTCTTCCCATGATAATATTTCCAAATGAATCAAGGAAACTGGACATATTTAACTTTAGTAACAATTCTCCGTGGGAAATTGAATTTCTAAATAAAAATATTATTGATTCATCAATTCATTTACCCCAACCGATAAATTTGAAGGAAGAGAAAGAAGTAAAGCTTTCAATAAGAATAATATCATCAAATTTTCCTACTAAAGATGCCAACGTTAGTATTAAATATGACATAAATACTGACGGATTTCACCCAATAATAACGGTGTTGAATGATTAATAATATTAAAGATGACGTTAAATGGATTTAGAGATGAATGAAACACAAAAATGGTCTTTAAAACACACTTGTTGTAAAAAATGTGGAACTAATATTATAAAACATGTAGCTCGAGGATTATGCTTGAATTGCTATCAACAAGAAACAAATAAGAAAAATAGAGGTGATAGTACAATAGAATTAGTTTCGCAATCGTTAACTCATGAGTATTTGTGTTCAGAGTATATAAATAAACAGCGATCTTTGGGAGATATCGCAAAAGACTGTAATTGCTCAAGAGTCTATGTGTATAACAAAATGAAGGCATTAAATATACCCTTAAGAAATAAACAGAGAGCTAGAGAAATTGCCTTGGCAAAAAATAAGCTTGAATTTACTAGATTTGAAGAAAATGGTAGCACTAGAGTAATAAAACTTCAAAAAAACTTCTTTGACAAAAACTTTTTTAAGAATTGGTCAAATGAAATGGCGTATGTGTTAGGAGTAATATATACTGATGGAAATCTTGATCCTAGTAAGAAGTTAGATGCTTCTAGAAAAACGACTTTAAATACTCCAAGACTAACTATTGCTCAGAAAGAACCTGAGTTGCTATTGAAAGTATTAAAACTTATGAAATGCAATGCAAAACTATATCATCATGATATTAAATACTATAATAATAATATCTGTGGGGATATATACTATTTTCATGTTCACGGCGATGAGTTATATACTGACCTTCAAAAATATGGATTAACACACAACAAAAGTCTTACAATTGATTTTCCTCAAATTCCTGATGAATATCTCGGGCATTTTATTAGAGGTTGTTGGGATGGAGATGGTTCTGTTTATGTAGATTCTTCAGGGAGGATAGTTGCGAGTTATGTGTCAGGTTCAAAGATATTTGTCAACAAACTGGTCTTATCGTTACAAAAACTAGGTCTTCCTCTGAAAACTGTTTACGTACAAAAACAAAAAAATTATAGTTATCAGATAAAATATTGGGGAAACGAATGCTTGAAATTATATGATATATTTTATAACGGTGTTAATGAGGATATGTATTTAACTAGAAAGTATAAGGTTTTTAAAGACCACTTTAAAATATGACTAAAATCGTAAAATACTATTATTGGAATCAGTAATTCCCAAAATAGGATATAAATGGAATTAAAGATGCCAAAAGTAGATTCTTAATAACAGGAAAACGAGGATAAGGTGAAAAAATGAACAAGTACGACAGTAACAAAATAATATTGGCGTTAGACGTTCCCGCAGCTGATGCTGTGAAGATAATCGATAAAACGAAGGATGCGATTGCGGTTTACAAACTCGGCCATCCGTTGTTTACTGAAGCCGGCCCGCAAATCGTCGATCTTTTGCAGAAACACAGCAAAAAGTTTTTTCTTGATTTCAAGTACCACGATATTCCGAATACCGTAGCGTTGGCTATAACAGCAATTACTAAAAAGTATAAACCCGAGATGGTAACCTTGCACGCTTCCGGGGGGAAGAAGATGATGGCCGCTGCGGTTGACGCTGTGAACAAGTTCGACCCTTCTGACCGTCCCAAACTTTTGGGGGTAACTGTGTTGACCAGCATGTCACCGTCGGACTTCGCTGCTGTTGGGGTTACGAAAAGTGTGGGGCAGGCAGTGCATGACCTTGCGGTAAGCGCTGCGGACTGCGGACTTGCGGGTATTGTGTGTTCCGGTGAGGAAGTGAAATCTGTTCGCCAGTCAGTACCAAAAGAGTTTTTAATCGTTGTTCCCGGGGTGAGGTTGGATACTAACAAAAAGACCGATGACCAAAGCCGGGTGGTAACCCCGTGGTCCGCGTGGGATGATGGTGCGGACTATGTTGTTATCGGGAGGCCGATATACGAGGCAGCGGATCCCGAAAAAGTGATTCAGTCAATGACTTTTGTAGTATAAATGTGTATAATACATTTATATTAGAAAGGGTTGTGGTTGTTGGATATTTATGGATACTAAAGCAATAGTGCTGAAGTATTTTAAGAAATATAGTGCGTTGTTGGAAGGGCATTTCCTGTTATCCTCCGGACGGCATAGCGATAGGTACCTCCAATGCGCGTTGATTCTGCAATACCCAAAGGTCGCAGCTAAGCTCGCAAAAATGTTAACCCAAACCATTCCGGATGAAATAAAACAAGCTGCAACTGTAATCGTTTCCCCGGCATTAGGCGGGGTTATCTGGGGTCAGGAAGTGGGCCGTGTGATGAATAAACGCGCAATTTTTGCTGAACGGCAAGACAATATCATGACCTTACGCCGCGGGTTCAAACTCGCACCAGAAGATAATGTCATTGTTGCAGAGGACGTGGTTACCACCGGGAAATCTACCCGCGAAGTTATAGAGGTTGTTACCGTCGCAGGTGCAAAAGTCATTGCTGCAGTATCTTTAGTTGACCGCAGCGGCGGGAAAACAGGCCTCGGGGTACCGTTTTTTACGTTGTTGAGTTTAGAAGTACAAAACTGGTTACCGGAAGAGTGTATGCTATGCAAGAACAATATACCCGTTATTAAACCCGGGAGTAGAAAGATTGTATGAACGCAAAATCAATTAATCCAATTATATCCGTTAAACTGCCTTATGGCAAATCGTTTATCGAGTTAACACTTCCAAAAAATAACTTGCTGGAAGTAGCGACGATTAAACCGGTACGTAAAGTGTTCAACCTGCGCAGGGCGGTTGCTAATGCGTTGACTAAGCCGATAGGGTTAGCTGATAAAAACAATTTCCGTGATTTTTTGCGTGAACGCCGCCCAAAACGTATTGCTGTGATTGTGGAAGACGCTACACGGCCTAATCACAAGGATTATCAGGATATCCTTGAAGAATTACTTGGTGCGTTGGAGCAGGGTGGATATTTTAATGACCGTGTATTTCTGGTGATCGCCTATGGAACGCATAAAAAACATAAACTTACTGAAAGCCAGGCGATATTCGGTAAAAAACT
>JBBAAG010000097.1 GCA_041658405.1 Elusimicrobiota bacterium | reverse complement strand
TCAGAAAATATTGAGAAGATCGTAAAGTTTATTGAAAAACTTGTCTTAACCGGTGCAGCGTATGCCGTGTCAAACGGTGATGTGTATTTTGCGGTACGGAAATTTGAAAAATACGGTAAACTTTCAAACCGTGATATTGACCAGCTCCGCGCAGGTGCACGTGTAGAAACCGGGGAGGTTAAGTCTGACCCGCTAGATTTTGCGTTATGGAAATCAGCGAAGCCCGGTGAACCTTCATGGCAGAGCCCGTGGGGTGGGGGTCGGCCCGGGTGGCATATAGAATGTTCAGTAATGTCAATCGGCGAGCTTGGGACTGAAACTTTGGATATCCATGGCGGTGGACTTGACCTTGTGTTTCCGCATCATGAGAATGAAACCGCGCAGTCGGAAGCGTGTACCGGCAAAACGTTTGCTAAGTATTGGGTACATAACGGTTTTGTTACGGTGGATAAAGAAAAAATGTCTAAGTCGTTAGGTAACTTTTTTTCTTTGAAGGATGTCCTTGCGAAGTATGAACCTATGGTGTTACGCATGTTTCTGCTTAGCCAGCATTACCGTACGCCATTGGATTTTTCGGATACCGTTCTGAAACAAACAAAAAATGCGTGGGAGGGGCTTTCCGATATTTATGAGCTTGCAATGTTTGTGTTCCACAAAGCAGGGGTTACAAGCGTAACTGAACTTAACAGCGTGGATGCTGCGGTACTCGCTAAGTTTGAGGCTGTTATGTCCGACGATTTTAATAGTGAACGCGGGCTCGCTGTTGTGTTTGAGCTTAAGAAAGAAATTATTTCTGCGGTTAATAAACGTGATATCCAAACATTGAAGGTTAAAGTAGCGACGTTGAAGTTGTTAATAGAGAAAGTGCTGGGGTTAATGTTTAGTCCTATAGTTTATGATTTTGGGAAGGTTAATATTTCACTTGAAGCGCAGAGCATGCTTGCGCAGCGTGAAGCTGCGAAGAAAAATAAGGATTTTACTGCAGCCGATATCGCGAGAGATGGTATAAAAAAATTGGGGTTTATAGTTGAAGACACGCCCTGGGGGCAGAGGTTAAAAAAAGTTTTATGACATACAACAAAAATATTGTGGATGACAGTATTATCTATGGACGGCAGCCGGTATATGAAATCCTTAAGAACCGGCCGAAGGATATCGTAAAACTTTATATCACTGAAGGTATACAGGGTGGGATTATTGATGATATCATAGCGTTAGCACAAAAAAATAGGGTAACCATCATCCGTATTAACGGGCGTGAACTTGAACGCATAACGTCTGGTTCTAACCACCAGGGCGTACTGGCGGAAGGGCTTATTTATAAACCCGGTGACTGGACGGATGTGCTTAATAGTATAGTGAATGATAGTATCATTGTTGCGCTTGCGGAAGTTGAAGATCCTCGCAACGTCGGGGCGATTATCCGTACTGCCGCGGGGTTCGGTGTTAAGTCCGTAGTTATGACAAAACACCGTAGTGCAGGATTATCCCCGGCAGCGGCAAAAACGTCTGCCGGCGGGATTGAGTACGTTGATACCGTGATAGCTAATTCTTTACCCCAGCGGATGGATGAGCTTAAGAAAAGTAATGTTTGGGTGTACGGTGCGGATAGTGAAGGTGAGGATATACAGAAGGTTAAGTTTACCTATCCATGTTGTTTAGTTCTTGGCGGTGAAAATACCGGGCTTCCGCGGTTAGTGAACGAAAAGTGTGATTTCAAAGTTTCTATTCCAATAAAGAATATTCAGTCGTATAATGTTAGTGTCGCTGCGGGGATTATTTTGTACGAAATGTATAAACAAAAACCTGTGGGTAAAAAATGAAAAGAGGATGACCGTAAAATGAAAAAGTTTTTAGCTTGTTGTACGGTTGTATTCGCGTTGTTGGTTTCTGTGTTCAGTTGTAGTTCAGTAGTGTATGCTGAAGATGAGGTTGTGCTGCAGTTCTGGCATTTTTGGTCGGATCCCGTATCAAAAGCGTTGGTTGATGATTTACTTGATAAATATGAAGTCCTTGCTCCGGGTGTACGCGTGGAAGTTAAAACCTTAACCTGGGATACGGGCTACCAGGAAATTGTGCAGGCATTCAAAGATGGTAACGCTCCGGATGTACTCGAGCTCGGGTCGGATATGATCAGCGAATTCGCTGCAGAGGGTGCTCTTCTTGACCTTACCTCCAACGTTACGCGGTTACGGAATAAGTATATCGCGTGGGAGCCTGGAATGTATGACGGGAAAGTATATGCTATGCCGTGGGTACTCGATACCCGCGCGTTGTTTTATAATAAACGGTTAATGTCAAACGCAAGCCTGGATCAGAATACACCTCCGGAGACATGGACTGATCTCCTCTCGATGAGTAAAAAAGTGCATAATCCGTTCTCCGGGATTTATGGTATGGGTGTCAACGGGCCGAATCCGAATGTGTTATACAAAAAAGTGTTGGCGTTTATGTGGTCAAACAAAGGCGATGTGTTATCTCCCGATGGGAAACTGTGTGTTATTAACTCAAAAGAAAACCGGGATGCTTTAGCGCAGTATCTTAACCTTATCACCTATGGTTATGTCGGGACACAAAGCGAGCTTGACCAGTTATTTATTGATGATAAAGTTGGGTTCTGGATCTCAGGTTCATGGTTGATTAACCGGTTGAAGACGGAAGCGCCGAATGTTGACTACGGGGTGGCATTAGTGCCAAAGCCGGAAGGTGAGTACGGTGTACACGCATCATTCTACGGCGGGGAGTATCTCGTTGTGAATAATAAAACTAAGAACGCGAAGTATGCCGTGGCGTTAGCTAAGTTTATTACCTGGGAAGAAAATACGTCAATGTTCTGTAAAACGTTAGGGAAGTTTTTCCCGGCAAAGGCTGTGAGTATAGACGCGTTGATGTTTGATAAGCCAAGGTTGGGGTTCTGGAAACAGTTAATGTCCGCGTACTCACCCCCGGTGAATCCTAAATGGAACAAAATCAAGGATGTTATTGACCGTGAGATGGGCTTAGCTGTTACCGGTAAGAAAAACGGGAATCAGGCGCTCTTAGACGCGGATACCGCTATATCTTCAATACTAAAATAAGTTGTCGTTAGTAGTTAATATTATTTGAAAATGCACTGCGGGAAAGTGTATGTATGGCTAATGTATTAGCGGCGTTTTTTGTTTTAATAATATTCTTTGTCTCACCGGTTTACTCTATCACTGATATAGATGATGGTACAGATGTTATCCCTCCAGGGCAGGTTGCCGGCGTAATTGCTTCTGCAAAAATGCAGGTAGTATTAACCTGGGCTTCACCGGGGGATGATGGTTCTGAGAACAATGTTACTACCGGCATGTGGAAAGTGGTGTACACTACTGTAAGCGTTAATATTCCCGATGAGTGTGCATATAATCTGACAATTTCAACTGATTGGGTAAGCGGGATAAAGTGTTCTGTATCACTAACAGGCTTGCAGCCAAGAGCGACATACTATTTCTGGGTAAAGGCAAGGGATGAAGATGATAATTGGTCTGTATGGTCCGCAACAGCGGTATGTATTGCCGGTTCCTATAAAGAGTTAATAACTCTTATACCGCAAGTGAAGAACGGTACTGTTGCGTGGTGTGATTATGACGGGGATAAAGAACTTGATCTCGCAATCGCGGGTGAGGATGGAAACAAAGTTATTGCAAAAATATTTCGTAATGATAATAGCGAGTTTATTGATATTGAAGCGCCGCTGGACGGTGTAAAGAACTGTGCGCTTGCCTGGGCTGACTGTAACACTGACGGTAAAATGGATCTTGTACTTGCAGGGAATACCGGTACTCAAAGTGTTGTTAAGCTGTACCTCCAGTTAGAAACTAATGTATTTACTGAACAAAGTACGGTATTTACTGCAGTAAAAAATTGTGCTTTATCCTTTGCGGATATTGATAACGACGGGGATCCTGACCTCCTGCTTGCAGGGGAGTCAGTTGCCGGGAATGTAACAAAAATATATCGTAATGATATCACAGGTTTTGTTGAGGTTAATTCTCAGATTACTGGAGTACGGAATTGTACCACAGCGTTTGGGGATTATGATGACGATGGTGATCCTGACCTCGTGATTTCCGGGGAGTCTGAACCTGGGTTCAGTATTATGAAACTCTATAAAAACGAAGCGAGTACGTTTACGGAACAAGGGGTTACTTTACGGGGAATCTCGAACGGTAAGGTGTGCTGGGTGGATTATGATATCGACGGTAAGCTTGACATCCTGATGACCGGGGGGGATAGTACTAATAATGCTCAAACAAAACTGTACCGTAATACCGGGAATGGTTTTGTTGATACAGTAATTAGTATTCCCGGGTTCACCAATAGTTCTCTTAGTACCGGTGATTATGACGGGGATGGGGATAATGATATCCTAGTTGCCGGGTGGTCACCCTCAGGCGGAGGGATTGTAACGAAGTTATACAAAAATGAAAACGGTGTGTTTACTGAAGTAATAACCGGTATGCCGGGTGTGTATTTCTGTTCAGCGCAGTTTATGGATTTCGATCATGACGGTGACCTCGATATCTCATTACTGGGCCAGGGTGCTGATGACAAGGGTAATACCCGCGTGTTTTTATCATATGAAAAAGAGTTTGGGAATATACCGTTATTAATTTCACCGCGTAACTGCGCGGGGAGTGCGGTTGTGGCAAACAGTGTATACGGTATTACCTGGGGATGGGATGATACTGTAGTTAATGAAAACGGGTACCGGGTGCTCACAGAAGATAATGTTGTCATCAAAACGTTGAAACAAAACTCTACTTCATACACAGATACAAATCTTGTACCCAATACCGTGTATACCCGCCGGATTGCTGCGTTTAATGATTTTGAATCAAGCGGGACATTAGTTAGGTGTTATACGTTAACCCGTGCGCCAAGTTTATTAACGGCATTAGAAGTAGAACCTGCATACGTGAGTCTAACCTGGACCCCGGGGGTTGGGGGGAATAGTTTTTATGGTATAGAAAAATCGGTGGATGGTATTACTTACGATACAGTAGTCGGGTTTGCGGATAAGTTAGCAGAGAATAGGTTTATTGATACCGGTGTACTCAAAAATACTACGTATCACTACAAAGTTTCTGGGTATAACGGTGACGGGGTGAGTACTACCTGTGCTGCCGGGATTACGCTTAAAACACGGATGGTGGGGTCAGCACAGATTGCGGGTAAAATAGTGCAGGCTGATGGTAGTCCGTTAACCGGGATTGTTATCCAGGCAGTCCGTGAGGATAATAGTAAGTACGAGGTTTTTACGTCAACTGACGGGATGTATGTATTTTCGCAACTGCCAAAAACTGTGTATCGTATTATCTGTACCTGGACCGCGGATGATGTTACTGCGGAAGCGTATAAAGACGGGGTTTCAGCGGGTAGTGCTGATACTGATTTTATGGTTGAGATTAAGTATTCATTAGCCACTATTAAGGGTAGTATAGGTTATGCTCAGGCTTCCCTCTCTTCATCGTATGTTGAACTTATTCAAAAGAATAAGGTTATTGCGTGTATAAAAACAGATTCCAGCGGGAAGTTTAGTATCAATAACCTTCTCCCGGGGACGTATTACATAAAAAGTTTTAATGGCGTGTTACACTCTCAACCGCAGAAGGTGAGATTAACTGAAGGCCGGGTTGAAGTCGTTGAGTTTGTGTATGGCCTTCTTCCCGCAAATGAAGTTTATGCGTATCCCAATCCCGCAAAAGACGGGGTTTTAGTATTGAGGTTCAAAACCGGGTCTACGGATTTCAGTGGTGACGCAAAAATATATGCTATCACTGGCGAGCTTGAACGTATGATTTCAGTTAGTGATTTTATAAATGACTCCTCAAACCCCGGGGTGTATACTTATTCATGGGATCAAAAAAATACTTACGGTAGTAAAGTAGCTTCGGGTGTGTATATTTATCAACTAAAACTTATTGACAAAAAAAGCGGGCAGGAATCAAAAACCAAAGAAAAAGTTGCGGTGATTAGATGAAGAAAATTATTTTTTTACTTACATTAACTTTGTTGTTTACCGCTGGTATGGCTGTGGACGTATCGGCTGTAGTTGAACTTGGTAATGTACAAACTAAGGATTCTGCGGGACTGGTACGCACATACTTTTCTACCGCCGAGAAAGTTACGTTTAGTGTTGAGACTAATAACACTATGGGTGCCAGCGGGATGGTTACCATAACCTATGCTGTATACGACCCGGTAGGGACAAGGGTGTTGTATAACACCGGTGCTATCCCGGGTACTGCGGGTACCGGCGGGGTGGCATTACGTAATGTGCCGATAAAACAGTTTTTTTCGTCACAGGGGTATTACACACTAAAAGTTGAAGCTAAGGATTCGAGTAGTTTTGTGCTTATCACGAAGAAGGAAGTTAAGTTTAAAGTTTTCTCCCCGTTTGTTACCCTTGTTTATCCTGTTGATAATACTACCGAGATTGCCGATCAGCCGTTGAGTTTCAGGTGGGTAAGTAACGGTGCGAGTAAGTACAGGATTGTTATCGACGATAATGCTGGTTTTTATCATCCGCTAATCAATGTTGAGCTAAATGGTACTGTGTATACGTATAACGAAAAAAAGGTGGAGGATTTCAGGAGGTTATTATCCGGGAAAAAGTATTATTGGAAAGTAGAAGGCTTAGATAATGACGGGAAGGTTATCACAACCTCACCCGCAGTGTATACGTTTAGTATTAAAAGTGAAGTAAAAAATGTTATTGCTCATAATGTTGGGATCACAGGGTTTCGGTTAGAGGAAAAGTTGTCAGTAGAGAATAAAATTGTATTACACGCTATGTTGGTTAATAACGGGAATCAGGTTGAGCATAGTATTAGGGTTAAGTGTTTCGTTAACGGGATAGATCCTGATGTGGATGAGACTGTGGAGTCTGTATTACCCGGGAAAACTGCGGATGTTATGTTTACCATGGACCCTTCATTGTTAAAGGTTACCCGGTCGTTGGTGTTAACCCTGAAACATGAACTCGTGGATGATCATCCTGAAGATAATATCTATATTAGCCGCGTGAATCTGTCACCAAACTATTTCCGTGCGGGGATAATCGGGAGGGTAACTCTTGCCGGTACAACCACAGGGATTGCCGGGGTATTTATTTCCTGTAGCGGTAATGCTGCAGGGAAAACGGTTACTTCAAACGGCGGGGTGTATCGCATTGAGGATTTACCCTTAGGGAGTTATGTTATCACCGCGCAAAAACAGGGGTATACCAAGAGTTTCTCAAAAGAGGTTGAGTTATCAAAACCAGGGGTGATGGAGGACGCGGAATTTGAGTTAAAAGAAATCTTTATTGTTCCAAGTAGTTCCACAAAAAGCGGTGTCTTCGTTCCCGCTAGTAAAGAACCTATCCCACAAGACCTTGCCGGGCAAAAGTATTGGCGGAATTTTGTTGGTTCAATTGTTTCTCAACCCGTGATGGAACAGTTATCGGGGTACATACTCGAAAATATAGACGGTGTTTCCTGGTTGGAGTTTGAGGATTTAGCGAGGGATATTCAGCGCGGTAAAGTTGCGGTTATTGATACCGGCCTTAAGGTTATTAAATGAGGAAAATATGGATATGAGATACACAAAAATATTTGGGGTGATTCTTGCCGGTATAATGTTTACCCTGTTTTGTTCACCATTGTATTGTGCACGGGATAATACGCCTAAACTCGCAGCGATAGTAATTAAAACGTTTGGGAAAGTTGAGTACAGAGAGTATGATAAAAACAAGTGGGGTACGCTTACAGAATCAACGTTGCTCAACCAGGGTGATACCATAAAAACCGGTAAGCAGTCAAAGGTTATGCTTTCTTTTATTAACGGTATAGATGTTAAGTTAGGTGAGAGTTCTGAGATGAGTATTGATCTCACTAAATTCGGGCATATAACGGAAGGTAATTCCGTGAGTTTAACATCAGGCCGTGCGTGGATGAAGTTGTCAAGGAAACAAACAGGGTTTGAGATTCATACTCCTCTGGTGAAGGTTACTCTTACCGGTGCGGAGATTGAAACACTGGTTAGTCCCAAAGGTAAAACTGAAGTACTGGTGTTTTATGGTAAGGTTGAACTACAGAATGAACATGGGAAACAGGAACTCAACCGTGATATGCAAAGCCAGGTGGTGAAGGGTAAGCCGCCGTCTGTCCCGCAACCGGTTGTGGTTGAACAAAAACGTAAGTGGTATGACGATGATAAGGCTGAAAGCCAGCTTATGTTGTTAAACGTAAAGCCGGATCTTTACGTTAATGAATCGGTATTGTTGTCAGTCCAGGCGATGACACTCGCGGGGAGTATTGACAAAACTTATACTGATAAAGTATTTGTCACTGTTATCCCGGATAAGTGTAAATTCTCAACGGATGACGGGTTAACATGGAAGGATAGTTTGGCGCTTGCTTTGTATAAAGGACAGGCACAGTTTTTGGTTAAGCCCATAGAAGAAGGGAAGTATAGCGTTAGTGTTGCGGGTAAAGATTTGCGTAGTGATAGTGCGGTGATTAAACCGTGGTATCCCCCTATAAAAGAGTTGTTAATGAAGATACGGAAACAGGATGGTACAGAAAAAGAGGTTAAGTTGAGGTTCTCAAGGTGAGATTGTGTTTAGCGCTGTCTATCATGCTAATGCTGTATGTTAACGCATACTCTGCGGAGTCTGTTATTATTCCGTATGTGTCAGTCTCACCGGAACCATGCCGCGCGGGTGAACCTATAAAGTTTAAGGTTGTTCTCCTGAATAATGGAACCGTGATTTATGAAAAAGGTAAGCTTAGTGTTGAATTAGTATTTTTTAATAATAAAAAAAGGTTTATCGCAAAAGCTGGCATTATTAAGAATGAGATTGAGTCTTTGACGGGGACAACGTTGGATATTATTGTACCCTATACGCTTAACCCTGAATGGACGGGTAAGTATTTTTATAGGATCAGTGTTAAACACCGGAATAAAACTGTATATGAAAGCGGGTATTATGATCTTAATGTTATACCCAGGATAAAAGCTGCAAAAAAGATTATGCCCGTTGAGTTCGATGGTAATCTTGTGATGTCCTACCGGAGCAGGTTTACGGAGACTGACTATCAGTATTACGGGAATACTAATTTGAATACCGTAGGGCATATCATGGAGAGTACTGTGATGTTTAATTTATCAGCGTTTCACCCGCAGAGTATAGCTTCACAGGTGCAGTACCTAATGTTTAATTACTACACCAAAAACTGGTATGCACTTGCCGGGGATATCTTACCGTCATTCAGTAATCTTTCACTCCAGGGGGCTGCTATGAGCGGGTTACAGGTTGCAACTGATGAAACTAAGATGTTGTATCTAAACACAGTGGTTGCGAATATTGACACGCAAAACCTGCGTTTATTTACCGGTGGTAAGATCGGGGTTAACCTCCCGTGGAATAATATTAATGCCGGGGTTACATACGTTAGTTCAAATGATGAAGAAGGAGCTGTGCCTAGGTTAGGGAATAACGTTATTGGCGGGATGGTGGGGTATAAACTCGGTGAGGTGTTTAGTATCAATGCTGAACTACAAGGATCTGAGTCCATAGACCGCACTGCTGCTGAAATGATAAGGGTTCAGGATTATGCATGGGGTGTTGATGCCAGGATCGATACTGGATGGTTTAAACTGGGGTTGGCTTTACAGGAAACTCAGCCGGAGTTTATGTCATTATCCGCACCAAATGTTGTTAATGACCGGCAG
>JBBAAG010000096.1 GCA_041658405.1 Elusimicrobiota bacterium | reverse complement strand
AGTTACAGGAACGTATTACCTCAACAAAAAACGGGTCGATTACATCAATCCAGGCAATTTACGTCCCTGCGGACGACCTTACCGATCCGGGAGTTGCGACGACATTTAGCCATCTTGACTCATCAACCGTATTATCGCGTTCAATCGCAGCAATGGGTATTTATCCTGCGGTAGATCCCCTGGATTCATCAAGCAAAATCCTTGACCCCCTGATAATAGGTGAGGAGCATTATAAAGTCGCAACGGATGTACAAAAAATTTTACAGCGCTACCGCGACCTCCAGGATATCATCGCAATACTTGGTATTGACGAACTTTCAGAAGAAGATAAACTCATAGTCTCACGGGCAAGAAAAATACAAAACTTTTTATCTCAACCCTTTTTTGTGGCGGAAGCATACCTTAACCGCCCGGGCAGGTATGTCAAACTTGAAGACACAATCCGCGGGTTTAAAGAATTAGTGGAAGGCAAACACGATACGCTTCCGGAACAAGCGTTTTATATGGTAGGCGGGATTGAAGAAGCGAAGGAACGCGCAAAACAGTTGGAGTAATACGGTTTAAATGAAAACTATACACGTAGAAGTTATTACCCCGGAGAAAATGATTATCCAGGCTGATGTAGAATCCGTAACGGTCCCGGCGATCAACGGCGAGTTATGCATCCTACCCGGGCACGCACACTTAATCGCGCAACTACAACCCGGTGAACTCAAACTAAAGAACGGGCAGGATATTACCAGTTACGCAGTCTCCGGCGGGTTTTTGGAAGTACACCCCAAAAAAATTGAAATCTACGCGGAATCCGCTGACCTAACAGCCGAACTTAGCGCGGAACGCGCAAGGCAGTTAAAAGAAACCGCTAACCTTGACCTCCAGCAAGGAAAAAATTTGGCTAGCTCGCAACTAGCCTTGAACCGCGCACTTGCGCAATTAAAAGTTCTCCGCCGTGTACGCCAGACAAGCAAGAGAAGGTAATTTTTTTATTATGACAAGTTTTGAGAGGCAGGTTGTTATTGGCGGTATAACGTTTAAAGGTTACGAACTTAAACTGCAAACAAAGGTATTAATAACAATAATTGCGCCTAAAGGATACCTTATCTGCGGATACCTTGATATTCAAGCTGCTGAGAAGTTCGGTGATACCGCAGCAGTGATCACCGGTGTATCAACAGTAAATGAAATGCTGGATAAACCCGTAGTGAAAGTAACATCTGCCGCATCAAAACTTGGGCTTACCCCCGGAATGACAGGCAGGGATGCGTTGAAGTTGTTGGTATAATCCTTAACCAAATCTCTCATTTGACAATAGAAAGTACGAAAAATATTATATGATGTATCACTATGAACAAAAGTAACCCGCGGGAAAAACATAGTATTTCCGGGACAACCACCGGTACGATAGAAAAACTTGTCAACGGCGGAGCAGGTATTATTAAACAAGCAGGATTTACGTCTTTTATATCCTACACCTGCCCCGGTGAAACCGTTGAGTTTAGGTACACGCAACGCAAGAAAAGTTATGGATTTGGTATCCCAACAAAAATAATTACACCCAGCACCGCTAGAGTCAACCCCCGGTGCCCGGGGTTTTATAACCCCGCAGCGTGTGATAAACCTTATTGCGGCGGCTGTGACTGGCAACACATGGACTACGCTGAGCAATTATTGAACAAACAAAAAGCGTATACCGAAATATTTTCATTTATTCCCCAACCGGAGAAGATTGACGTACTCCCTGCGAAAGCAGCGGGACAACAATACAATTACCGTAACCGCACACATTTTGCGGTACGCCCAAACGAGGATAATACATTAACCCTGGGATTTTACGCGCCGGACAGCCACAGCATTGTTGAAGTACCGGAATGCTATGTTCTCCCGCGTAAGATGAACACAGCAGTAACAAAACTTAAACAATTATTACGCACAAGCAACCTCACTCCGTATAATGAATCGCGGCATTCCGGCACATTACGCCATGTTAGTTTGCGGTACTCATTTAATGACGATAGCATCCTGGCGGTACTCGTGACACACAACGGTTTTTTACCCGACCTAAAAAAACTGTTATTCCGTATAAGATCGGAAGTCCCTGAGATTGTTAGTTTATATCAGAATGTCAACCCAAACCGTACAAACGTCATCTTTGGGAATGATACCATCCAACTCGATGGTGTAGAATGTTTATACGACACAATCCCGCATCCGGTTATCAATGAACTCAAATTCAGGATCTCACCGTTATCGTTTTACCAGATAAACACCCCGCAGATACCGATGTTATACGACACAATTGTTAATATGCTAACCCCTGCGAAGACAGATACTGTTATTGACCTTTACTGTGGCAGCGGCGGGATTGGTTTATACCTCGCACCGTATGTAAAACAATCATATGGCGTGGATAACAGTACGGACTCCATCACTGACGCTATTGCGAACCTTAACCTCAACAAAATACCTAACTGCCAGTTTATCCGTGATGACAGTGAAGTATTTGACAAACTTATCGATATCCCGGATGATACAACCATAATAATCGACCCTCCCCGGGCAGGGTGTTCAGATGCAACAATTGACAAAATTGTAGCGCATTCACCCACAAAAATTGTGTATGTTTCATGCTACCCCTCAACACTTGCGCGTGACCTCAAAAAGTTTATACTCTCAGGATACACCGTACTACAAACACAGGTAGTTGATATGTTCCCTCAAACAAGCCATATAGAATCGGTGACGTTACTACTAAAAAAGTGAACCCCAAAATGTTTTTACATAACCTTCCCCCGGGCGCAACGTCCCGCATAGCGCAGGTACACGGCTGCGCGTATGCGTTATTATCACTAGACCTCGCAATTACAATAAAGACCGCACCCGTGGTTTTAGTAGCGGAAACTGATGACGCTGCGGATATTGTTATGGACGACCTCACAGCATTAAACACAACATTACGCGCTAACGCGGTAACAGTTATTTCATACCCCTCCGGTGATTATCAGCAACGCATTAAATGCATTGACCAGCTAAAATCATTAACCAATACAATCATACTCACCACACCGGCAGCATTAACTTCCCCTGTATTCAGCCCGGAAGATCTTAACACAAAATGTTTTGTACTAAACAAAACCGGGGATACCAAACCCGGAGAACTCACAACATTTTTGGAGGATAACGGGTACACAAAAACCGATTTTGTTGACCGCCCGGGTGATTACGCTGTCCGCGGTGGTGTAGTTGACACCTGGCCTTTAACCAGTGACGAACCTATCCGCATAATTTTTGATGGGAACACAGTTGAATCCATCAATATATTCAATACCCTCACCCAGCGTTCCCACCGCGAAATACACAGCCAAAAAGTTATACCATTCACCCCGCCGGTAGGAACATCAACAATTTTATCTTTCCTCAATACTGACACAATTATGATTTATAACTCTGCAGTTGAGGACAGTTTATGCGATACATTACCGGAGAACAGTTTCCGCAGATTAATTTATACTGCGCTTATAACTGAAAACGATACGTGTTACCCGTCACACTCAATCCCGCCTATCAACGGGCAACTTGACATATTAGCGAACTATATTAACGGATGGCAGGGTACGGGATATGAAGTCATTATATATTCTCATAACATCACAGAAAAAGAACGTATTGAAAAACTTATACAAAAATACGTTGACCGTATAGGCAATCCCAGGGTAACAATTGCGCCTCTGGATACCGGGTGTATATTTGATAACGAAAAAAAGGTGGTGATATCAGAGAACGACATTTTTGACCGCAGAAAAATACGCTACCGCCTGCCGAAGTACCAGCTTGGGCGCAGGTTACGCACATTATCCGACCTTGAACCCGGGGATTATGTTGTCCACGAGAATTACGGTATCGGTATCTACCGCGGGGTTGAACAACTACAACTTGGGGTACAAACCCACGATTTTTTGCTTATCCAATACCTTCGTGGTGACACTTTACACGTACCGGTATCAGATTTTAAGTATGTCCAGAAATATTTAGCCCCAGACGGGCATACCCCTAAAGTTAACTCCCTTGACGGCGAATCATGGGAACGTTTAAAAATGAAAGTCAGCCAGGCAGTGGAACTCCTGGCAAAACAGTTAATCCAGACCGAAGCTTCGAGAAAAACTAATAACGGCTATTCTTTCCCGCAAGACAATGATATTGAACTTGAATTTGCTGAAAGTTTTCCATATGAAGAAACGGAAGACCAGGTTAGAGCTATTGATGACGTAAAAAAAGCGATGTCCTCGAATTATCCGATGGACCATTTTGTGATTGGCGATGTAGGTTATGGCAAAACAGAGGTTGCGATGCGTGCAGCATTAAAATGTGTACTTGGCGGCAAACAAACCGCGATCCTTGTCCCGACAACCATCCTTGCGGAACAGCATTACAACACTTTTATTGAACGCTACCGCAAATTCCCTATAAACATAGAAATGATCTCGCGATTCAGGAACAGGGACGCGCAAAAACGTATTCTTGAAGATCTTTCACAAAAAAAAGTTGATATCCTCATCGCAACACACCGGTTATTATCGAAAGACGTTAAATTCGCGGATCTTGGATTACTTATTATTGACGAAGAACACAGGTTTGGCGTACGGGCAAAAGAAATGATTAAACAATTAAAAACCTCGGTTGACGTCCTGACCTTATCCGCAACACCGATCCCGAGGTCATTATCTATGGCGTTAAGCGGTATCCGCAGTATTTCAGTAATTGAAACCCCTCCGGAAGGACGTTTACCTATTGAAACATATGTTATACCAATAAATGAACAGGTTATCCGCACTGCTATTGATACGGAACTCAAACGCAGAGGACAGGTGTTTTACGTACATAACCGTATTGATACCATATACGTAACACTTGAACACCTACGCACATTATGTCCAGAAGTACGGTTTGACGTTGCACACGGGCAAATGTCAGCCACGGTACTTGAAGAAGTTATGCATAAATTTATCACCCGGGAGATTGATGTATTAGTTTCCACGAGTATCATAGAATCCGGGCTTGACCTCCCGCAGGTCAATACTATCATTATTGAGGACGCAGATAATTTTGGCCTTGCGCAGTTGTATCAGTTACGCGGGCGTATTGGCCGCGGTGATGTCAAAGCATACGCGTACTTTCTTATCTCCCCGCTTTCTTCATTAACGGAACAAGCGAGGAAACGATTAACCGCAATCCAGGAGTTCACTGCGCTGGGGTCCGGAATGCGGTTAGCTATGCGTGACCTTGAAATCCGCGGGGCAGGTAATATCCTTGGGCAACAGCAACACGGGTTTATTACGGCAGTAGGGTATGAACTGTATTTCCGGATACTGAACGAAACAATCCGGCGTTTACGCGGTGAACCTCAGGATAGGATACAAAAACCTGAGATCACACTGGAAATCCCGGCAAACGCATTTCTCCCGCGTGACTATATGCCCAACCCCGGGGAACGCATACATTACTATCAGACACTAATCAACGCATCAACCTGGGATGAGATCACAGACCTCCGGGCGGAACTCAAAGATAAATACGGTTATCCTCCGAAAGCTGCGCAGGAACTGCTTAACCTCTGCGATATCCGTGTCCTCTGTAGAATAAACGGGCTTACCGGAATTGCAGTACTTGAAAAAGACGATGCTGTGATATTTACATACGAACCCACCCGCGTACCGAACCCAAAGGACTTACTCAGAAGTATCAGAACAGCCGGTAAGACTGTAACATTTGACCCTATGGATAAACTCATTGCCAGGATAAGCCCGGTTTATAGTAACGAAGTTATTCCTTTTATCAAATCCTTCTTGTCAAATAAACATAAAGTATAGTATTATATTGTTTTATATCTGAAAGGAGATAAGTATTAGTATTATGGCTATTTTAAAGAGAAGTGTATTATTAACAGTTTTTGTGTTACCTTTATTTTTAACAACCCTCTCGGCAGAGGTTGTGAGTAAAGTTGTTGCCAGGGTAAACAATGAAGTTATCCTGCAGTCCGAACTTGAGAAGAACATGTCGCCTTTGATAGATATGTTACTCCCAAAAAATCAGCAGACAAAAGAAAATGAATCCAAACTCCGCGATAACGTCCTTGACCAGATGATCAACCTACGCCTAGTTCAGCAGGAAGCAAAAAAACGCGGGATAAAAATCTCAAAACCTGAAGTTGACCGCGGGATGGAAACCGTGAAGAACCGTTTTCCTACGGAAGCGGATTTTAGTAACGAACTTAAACGCAACGGTTATACGTTAACCGCTTTCCGTGAAAAAATTGAACAACAATTAATGATGATGAAGATCCTTGAGATTGAAGTGCAAAGCAAAATCGTTAAACCCACAGAAGATGATGCTAAAACGTTATACAACAAAATCCAGAAAGTTGTTTCCGCCGGGGGTAAGGCAGAATCAGGTACTGAACTTGAAAAAAAAGAACTTGAACAACTCGCTGCTGAATTTGCATTAGCAAGTGCTGAACAGGTACGCCTACGGCATATACTCTTCGAAGTAAAACCTACCGCTACAGATGAAGAAAATGAAAAAATTAAACAAAAAGCGGAAGACGTGAAGAAACAGATAGATAACGGCGGGGATATCCGTGAACTTGCAAAAAAGTATTCTGATGATACTGATAGTAAGAACAAGGGCGGGGATCTCGGGTATGTACCGAAAAGAAACCTCCCGGAACTAAAAGATTTTGAAGGCGCTGCGTTTTCTTTGCCAGTAGGCGGGATAAGCGGTGTCGTAAAAACAAATTTCGGGTATCACATCCTTAAAGTTGAAGAAAAGAAAGCTGCGCAAAAACTTGCGTTTGACGACATAAAAAATTATTTAATGGTCTATATCGCGCAAAAAAGGGTAGACGAAAATTCTGCAATCTGGGTAGAAGCACTGCGTAAGAAGGCGGCAATAAAAAAGTATTAATTGGATGCCACCTGTAATAGCAGTTACAATCGGCGATCCTGCGGGTATCGGCCCGGAAATTATTGCTAAAGTTTTTAGTAAAAAAACAGTGCATCAATACGCGCACTACATTATTGTCGGACACCGGAAATTTATTAAAAATTCAGACCATTTAAGGAATATACAGATAATTGAACCCCGGAACTCTACTGCGGAAGTAGTCCCTAAAGGCAAACCATCGAAGCAATCAGGATTATTGTCTTACAACTACATCCTTACCGCCCATGAATTAATCAAGTCCGGGCAGGCAGATGCAATGCTAACCGCACCGGTATCAAAAACTGCATGGCAGCTTGCGGGGATAAACGTTACAGGGCATACAGAATTATTGGCAAAACTAGAACACCTTAACCCATCGAAGGTTACAATGTGTATGTTCAACCGTTACTACAAAACTGTTATGGTGACACGCCATATAGCAACAAAAAATGTTGCCTCTGCGCTTTCGGTCAATAAAATACTTGATACCATCACCACCGCGTATTCATTAATGAAAACACATTTTGGTAATAATTCACCACGTATAGGTGTATGCGGGTTAAACCCGCATTGCGGGGATAACGGATTAATCGGTACTGAAGAAAAAAATATAATCTTACCCGCAGTACGGCTAGCGCGTAAACACGGCCTTAATGCAGAAGGGCCATTACCGGCTGATGCTATGTTCTCTTCTTCATCACGTAGTAAGTTTGATATAATAGTTACGATGTATCATGATCAAGCGATGTTACCTTTGAAACTGACCGGTTATAACAGTATTGTGAATTATACATACGGTTTACCGTACATCCGTACATCACCGGGACACGGTACGGCGTATGATATTACAGGCCGCGGGATTGCGGATACCGGATGTTTGATGGAAGCCCTGAAATTTGCGGTATACGCTTTACATAAAAAAGGCAAATAAATACGGAAGGAAAACAGTTTTGTATGGCTACAAAAATAATGTCAGCTAAAACAATTGAAGGTATATTACAGAAAACCAAAATCGCAAGCCGTATTGTGGCAGTATTACCGGAAACAAAAAAAAATAGTATCCTAAGAACAATTGCGGGTGAACTCATTAAAAACACGGGACTGATAATAAAACATAACAAGTTAGACCTTACCTGTGCAAAGGCTAATCACCTGACCCCCGCTATGATTGACCGGTTAATGCTTAACGCAGAACGTATAAAAAGCATCGCTGAAAGTATTAACGATATAATCTCACTCCCCGATCCTGTAGGGACGGTTACGGAACACTGGCGCCGTCCAAACGGTATCACAATCTCGCGGGTACACATACCATTAGGCGTTATCTGCATGATATACGAATCCCGCCCTAATGTTACCATAGACGCTGCGGCTCTATGCCTGAAATCCGGCAACGCTGTTTTGTTAAGAGGCGGGTCTGAAGCGTTTAATTCCAACCTTATACTCTCAAAAATTGTGGGGTCTGCGCTGGAACGCTGCGGTATCCCAAAAGCAGCTGTTACTTATATTCCGTCGACAGGCCGCGAAGTTATTTATCGGTTGTTAAAGATGAACAAATACATCGATGTTGTAATCCCCAGGGGCAGTAAAGCTATGGTGGAATCCATAATTTCAAGTTCCACAATCCCGGTCCTCGCGCATGGAAGCGGTAATTGTCATGTATACATTGACTCCTCCGCTGATATCCCAATGGCATTAAAGATAGCGTATAACGCCAAAGTTCAGCGGCCCGGAGTGTGTAACGCAGCAGAAAAACTTTTGGTCCACAAACGTATTGCCGGTAAGTTTTTACCATTAATCGCTGAACAATACAAAACCGCGGGCGTAAAACTCCGCGGGTGCAGGGATACCGCCAGAATTATTAAACTTGACCAACCCGCAACAGAACAGGATTGGCCTGAAGAATACCTTGGGTTAACCATCGCAATAAAGGTAGTACCCGATATTGATTCCGCGATTGAACACATAAACAAATACAGTTCCGCGCATACTGAATGTATTGTCACAAAAAACCGTAAAGCTGCGGAGAAGTTCCTTGCGCGTGTTGATTCTTCGTGTGTCCTGCATAACGCATCCACGAGGTTACATGACGGCGGCGTATTCGGCCTTGGCGCGGAAGTTGGTATATCAACACAAAAACTTCATGCACGGGGTACTATGGGAATAAAAGAACTTACCTCATTGAAATATGTTGTTAAAGGTAACGGACAGATAAGGGAATAATCATTGGATAAACACAAACTTGGCCTTTATGGCGGCTGTTTTGACCCTATACACTACGGCCATTTATTCACCGCGTCGTATATCCGCGAAAAAATGAGGTTACACAAAATAATATTTATACCCTCGGGCATACCTCCGCATAAGAACACAACTTTCGCAACCCCGGAACAGCGGTATGCAATGGTAAAACTCGCGGTTAACGGCAATAAATACTTTTCTGTATCACGTATTGAAACTGACACAAAAACTGTATCCTATACTTATGACACACTACAAAAACTTAAATGCACATATTCCCGCGCGAAGTTATACTTTATAATCGGTATGGACGAACTTATACAGATACCCCTATGGAAACACGGGCTTGAATTACTATCACTCTGCACATTCATTATAGCTGCACGGCCGGGTTATGATTTGAAAAAAGTTGATAAAAATGTTATAAATAAGGTACGGCTCATAGATACACCGTTGATTGATATTGAAAGCACACAAATACGTCTGCGGGCAAGAAAGAGTATGAGTTTAAAATACTACATACCAGAAGTTGTAGAAAGATATATATTAACAAACAAAGTTTATGGCAGTAAAAAATAAAATTAAAAGTACAGAACCTTTAATCTTCGGTATTTGCCTTGCGATACTGCTGCTCATTACAGGATTAACCCTTAGCAGTAAAGTAGCGATGTCTTTATTAAATAACAAACCTTTACTCATCCTGCTGATCGGCACTGACGACGTGGATTACGCAAAACATTCCGATACCATGATTCTATTGTGTTATGACCCCGCAACTAGGTACCTAAACTAT
>JBBAAG010000095.1 GCA_041658405.1 Elusimicrobiota bacterium | reverse complement strand
CGGGAGGTATCATTCGTAAAATTTTTTGCGCGTACCGCAAAATAGTAGGTCGTACCTTCTGTAAAACCTGTCAGTATATAATCTTCCTGTGCATACCGTTTCTTTGGGGCCCAGGTTTGCGTATAAGTAGTTGCATTATTGAATTTAGTAACGGTATCAATCGCAGCTGCTGAATACTTAACTGTATACGCTGATGCGGACCCTATGGTAGCATCCTCACCCGGCGCAATCCATCTTAACCTAACCTCACCCGGTGACGTACCCTGTGTAGCAGTGAGAGTCGTAACCTGTGACGGTAAATTATAATCCGTAATACTATAATAATCGCAGATAGCTTTGTATACCGCCTGCCCAAAGATTATATTCCACCGGTCAGTAACCATCTGCGGCCCGTCAGTAGTGTTATCATGGAACCCGGCTTCAATCATCGCATATGGCATTTGTGCGTACCTGTTCTCAGCATAGGAAAAACTGCGGTAAAGAAACCCGCTGGTACCGTTTTTTGACCACGTAGGGTCAACATAGGTTTGCAGGAGTGACACTATTTTATTGAGTACCGTCGTGGATAACGTCTTCGCTTCGTTATAGATCGCGGTATGGCCTGAGAGGTCACCCCCGTCATAATCCTCAGCATCAGTAGAATTATTGTCGGTATCAATCAACATCAATGTCCCCCGTGATGTCCCGCTTGCTGCGTTGGTATGCACGGTGACCATGAGGTCGCACTGCCCAACTTTTTCTTTCATCAACCAATTTGCGAAAAACGGGCGGCTGCGGTTACTACGGTTTTTTTCATTAGCCTCTTGTGGAGTATTTGGGTTGGTATAATAATAATTTGTACGGTGTACAGTTTCCGGGATTAATAATCCTAACGAATCCTTTTTCATCCAGTATGGCGCTGTCATCTTCCATAATGCCTGGTTCTCCGCACCGGAATACGGATGAGCTAACTCATACTTAACTGTGGACTTACCATAATTAAGATATTCGCGTACTTGGTACGCATCAGCTCCGCCGTTGGAGATAAGATAATTCATTATATGCCAGGTATGCATGGGATTAGAATAATCCTCAATCCCGCCGTAGGACGCACCGCGTTCTGTAGTAAACGCATCAGGGGTTAACGCAGTTTCCCAGATCAATCCATGCCCGGGGTTTACAACAATGACTTTACCTTCAAGCGGCAACGCTGAGTATACACGTGAGCACAGTGCGGTTGTTATCATTAACAATGAGAGTAAAACAAATATTTTTTTGTACACAAAACCCGCCTTTTACCTGTAATAAATGTTTATTATAAGATATTTGACGGGTTGTATATAGTAAAAGTTTCAATAAATGTTAATGGTAATGCTTAATTAAAAACTATACTTTATCCGCAGATAGGCCTCGTCGTTATCCTTCATCTTACCGAATAACGTGGTATCCATCCCGTAAATTATCCGGCTTCCCAGGCAAAGTTCCATACCATCCACAGGGATGTACACGATTTCCGGGGTATAAACCACAGCGTAGTTATTACTAAGATCCGCGGTATCCTTAAGTTCAATAGCACCGGCTAGAGGGACAAGTTTAAGTTTTTCATCAAATAATTTCCAGTCAAGGTTAAACATAACATAATCCTCGAGGTTATCCTCTCCCCGTTCGTGAAAGAATCCGTGGAGGTACTGCAGGTTGATATACACATTCCCGGGGAATGTGTAGTCACACCCAAGCACGTATTTTGTATAGGGTTTATCGTCAATTGCGACAACTTCCTGGTTTGACAATCCCAGCATACTCAACGCGGAAAGGTCAATGGTGGTAACCACCTTATCCGGTGAAAATACTGCGAGCTCACCCCAGTACCCTATGTCAAAGAGTGACCCTGAAAAATCAAACCCTGTGATATGCGTCTTTGGATACTCAAGCTCAGTAGAAACGACTACCATTCCAGCCATAAGGTTTACAGGCGTAACATACGCGCGGCGCAGGACCGGGAGGCCATCTCTCCCGTCGACATAGCTCAACGAAAAATCTATACCAAAAAGTGTACGGGCAAGTTTCAGTGCAGCGACATAATTTTCCTTAAGATCATTCGCAGGTAATGACAGTGCGGTAGTGTACCCGGTTAATACCAACCCCGCTGGTACGGCAAATCCGGAATAAAAATAATTAGCTAACCCACTTGCGGGCAGTACTGCAGGAACAAAGTTTGTGGCATACACACCGGTAAGTTTGAAGTCATAAAGGTAATAGTTTAATGTTATGGCGTCAGACCCAATCTTTCTCCCGAAATCCCAGAGATCCTCAAGATCCTTTGGGTTAATACTATCCGTCGGGCCAATATTGTCGGCGGTACCCCACGCGATACGCTGCCGTCCCACACGCAGGTCAAGTCCTTTAAAAATAAATCCGTAGACATCAGCATACGCTTCCCGCAGGCTTAGGTTATAAGGATTAATTATCCCGGGATTTGATATATCCGAAAGAGTTGATACCACTGGCAGTTTAGTTTTTACCCAGAGTTCAGCAAATACCCGTGAGGAATCATTAGGTTTAGCTTCCCCGGTTAATGCCAACCGTGTTTCATCCCAGGATTTAACACTATCGAGTATACGCACACGGTTTTCTATCTGTAAATACCCGTTGAGCGTAAGCCCGGACTTTCCTTCTTCCGCAATAACACTTGTTGAAAATCCTGCTAACAACAACACCAAACCAAACACTTTTTTCATTACAAATTCCCCCTCTAAAACCTTGCTCATTTGTTATGTGTTTTATTATCTCACTAAATACCGTTCCGTAAACACGTCATCTGAAATCCCGGCATCAACTTTTGTATTTGACACCACCATTTTAGTCTTATGCTTATTCTTATGATCTTCCATCACAGACGCGTTTGCAATCCAGTAATTCCCAACTTTCTCGAACTCCGTGCGGGTAAGAGTTTTTGTCATCGTCCCGGCTTTATCATAATGCTCAATTTTGAGTACATAAAAATTAGTTTTATCAACCGTCATTACGAGTTTAGAATAATCCGAGACCGTCCCTTTTTTTGGTGTGAGTTTCAGGACATAAGATTTATCATCAGTTTGTATTACCTCGGAGTCCCATTTTTCGCTATACGTTTTTGCTTCCATATCCTCGTATGTAAAATCCGTCCCAGCGAACTTCGTGTTCTTAACGTGTGACGCAATCCGCCGTGTTTTCTTAAATGCCGGGAGGTAAATATACATCATATCATTGGGTAATGACAGGAACCCAATCCCTTTTTGGTCAGCGGGAGAAAGAAACCGTACTAACCGTTTTTCATTACCTTTTTGGAACATCAATGTTTCTCTTGACTTTTCCTTCCCGTCTTTATCGATGATAATGATCTTAGCCTGCTGTTCCTGATCCTTAGGCGAACCAGACGCACTATCAAGTTTTGAAAGCACCTGCGGGCCGGTAAGTTCAGCGGCGGTTACTACTGCGCTATTGCTAAATATAACCGCACTAAGCGCTAATACCAGTCCGGTTAATAAGGCACCACATTTTTTTTTGTTCATACAATCAATCCCTCCTGCTTTCTTTTCTTTTACTTATCTTCCCCTATTTTTGGCTTGAACAACAATATTATTGCGGGTAATATAGTAATCGCGCTGACACCTGAAACTAACGTCGTCACCGCAGTAAGAAGACCGAATCTTTGTAACGGCACGAGGTTCGCAAAGATTAAGACCAGAAACCCAAACATTACAGTGACAACGTTTATCATAATCGCACGGCCGGTAGTTTCGAGTGTCTTGCGTAACGCATCAAATTCGTTAAGCTGTACCTTAAGTTCATGACGGAAACGGTTAACAAAATGTATGGAATAATCTATACCGGTACCAATCGCGATACTTGCCACTAACACCGTTGCTATATCCAGCGGTATACCGGTGTATCCCATAACACCGAAGATAACGATTATCGTAAACGTAATCGGCACTATCCCAATCACCCCGCCTGCAAATGAACGCATCATCGCTAATAAACACAGGAATACCAGAAATAACGCTATGAGCATACTCCAGAACTGGCTGCTTACTAAACTATTATCAAGATTATCGTTGATATACAACATCCCGGTTGGTTCAAATGATACATAGTCCTTAGTGTTTTGTTTAAGATATTCTCTAATTGCCTTGATGATAGCGCGGATACGTGTCGTCGGAACATGAACAGTCATTGCCTGGACGATAGCTTCAGTTTTATCCGGGTTCACCATCTGTGACAACGTTTCCTGTCCTTCAAGCAAGAACCACAGGTTCGACACTTTTGCCTGGTCCTCAGGTATGTTTTTACCTTCCCCCATAACATCACTCATTTGTTCAATAAAATTCGTTATAGACTGCGTGTTATTAACATCATCGAGCTGATCAAGAAAATCCTGGAACTTAACCATCTCGTTTAACACCCGCGGGTCTGTCATATCACCCTTAACGATTACCATGATAGGCGAAGACCCGCCGAACTTCGCATCAAGTATTTTGTTGGAGAGCCGGCTATGGCTATCTTTCTTGAAGTAATCCGTAATATTAACACTACGCTGTATCCTGGGAATCCCGGCCACAGCAATAATAGTAATTATTCCCGCTATTACCAATACCAGCTTTTCATTTTTTAAGATCATAACCCCGAGGCTATCCATAAACTTAATCACCGGTTTTGCACTGGACTTCCTTGCATTTTCCTTAACAGTGCCAGCCTGAACGGGCAGCATTGCGAGTATTGCAGGGACAAGCGTACACGCTATTATCAACGCAAATAATGTTCCTACCGCCGTAAAAATCCCGAACTCAACGATCATTGTAAGGTAAGAACCAAAGATAAACGATAAAAAACCTGCAACTGTCGTTACCGCTGCCAGGAGTACCGGGAGTGCTACGTTTGAAAGTGCGGATTTTGATTGTTCCAAACGGTTAGTATTATCAAGAACATCTTCATTAAACTTACTGAACACATGAATACTATAAGCATTCCCCACAGCAAATAATACTACCGGTATGATATTAGAGATCAACGATAACGGTATTCTTAATAAGTTCATCAGACCTATGGTCCAGATAACACTTATTGCAACTGAAATTAATGGAATGACAACCCCGCGTAATACCCTGAAACTAAAGAACAGTGTCATTACAATCACGACCACAATTATGGGTATCAGTGTATATAAGTCGTCCATTATCAAGTCAACGATATCCGCCAAGAAAAACGGCGAGCCGGCATAATACGCTTTATTATTGCCTTCAGCTTTTTTTACAATACCGCGGATAGCACCTGCGGTTACTATTTTGTTCACATTTTCATTCAACCGGCAGACGATAAGCGTTGCCTTCCCGTCAGTAGAGACCAGTTTCCCGGAGAATAGGCTGGAGGACATAACGTACTTCCTGAGCTTACCTATTTCCTCATCAGTCTCCGGCAACTTTTCTGCGTCGATAAGCTTACCGATTTCAATCCCGCCATCCTGCGCTTTCTTTATATCCAAAACATCGGTTAAACTCGTGACATACGACACACCGGGCAGGAGTTTAAGTTCAGCAGTTATATCCGCTACTTGCCGGAGGCTGGCTTTAGTGAATACATCATCAGTTTCAATAGCAACCATAGCCAATGCATTCCCGCCGTATTCTCTATCAATATAATTAAACCTCTGAGCTACAGCGTCATTCTTTGGTAAGTAATCCATTACATCCGGATTAACCTTGATATCTTTCAGGAAGTATCCAAAAAACAAGGTTATCACTGCGATAACCGCGATAACAACTTTTCTGTTATTAATAACGAACTCAGCAAACCATTTTTTCATAATCTTTCTTTTTTATAACTCCTTACCTTACTTTATGAACATAAACCTTGTATTCTTACCTTTTGATATTAACCTGTATATCCCTATACTTCCCCTCTTCCACAACCTCACCATTTTCTATTAACCGGTACCCGATGATATAGTAAGTCGAGGGTTGGAGATACAAAACATAATGTGTTTTGTCATCAACTTTGATCAATAACTTTATACTGGTACTGCCTTCAAATACGTCGTATGATGCGTAAAAAACTTTTTTTTCAATCAAATACTTCTCGACATTGGATAAATGATACACCCACCCAACCTGGGCAATACCTTTCCCGCGTAATGATTTGGTTATAGGATTCCCGGAGTCGAGTTTAACCTTAAACGGGCCAAGGATATTTTTATTATCAATCGTAAGCTTATGATCTTTGAACACCACATGTGTCCCGCTGTTTTCCCCGGTGATAACATTAATTTCCAGCACACCCGGAGGGTAGTAGTACAATGCTATGATTCTGTGTAATGTTTTGTTTCCCAGCTTTTCAGTTGTTTCGTTTAAACACCGGTACGATATTGTACTGGTAATAACCGAGCGGAGAGCATTGATTGTTGATTCCACGCTAACCGTACTTCCTTCAATTTTTGTATTTACTACTGCAGGTTTTACAGTTCCCGCATAAAGCGCGGTATTTACCACAAAACAGGAATACATGGTGAATAACAACCCTAACACTTTTGATACACTGATATTTTTGTTATACATATATGATTCAATGCACACCTATACTTATTTTTTTACGATCCCGTAAAACAATATTTCCAGCATCTTATTAATATTACGTTCAACCTCTTTTTCTTTGAGGCTTAGGGTCCACTCGTACTCCAACCCCTTCGCTGCGATAACAAAAGTAAACGCGGTAAGGTCAATATCCTTGATTTTAAAAACACCGGACGCAACGCCTTCCTCCAGTATCCCGCGTACCAACCCAACCTCTTGCCGGTCAAAATCCGTGCGGATCTTATTGATAAACTCATAATTCCGCAGGTACTCATCCTTAAACGCGGAATACACATTAACTATTTTGCGTAGATATTTCATCCTGGAAAGCACAAACATAGCCAGCCGTTCCTTTGGCCCGCGGCATTTACTAAGCTCTTTCAGCATTGTTTCCTTAATTGACTCAACTTCTAGCTGAAGTACAGCGAAAAACACGTCTTCCTTGGTTTTAAAATAGTAATAAAGAGTACTTTTCCCCATCCGCAATGCGTGGGCAATATCATCCATTGTAGTTTTGAACAACCCATACCGCGCGAATAGTGCCTGGGCGGTTAACAATATATTTTTACGTTTGAGTTCGTGTTTTGTCATCTACCTGACCACCTTTAAAACTATTTCGACTTTTCGACTTATACAGTATTATAGTCGAACTTTGGGTTATTGTCAAGCGGAATATTCAGGTATCGCTGATTAGATCTAAAACGATTACAATTCTAATAACTTTTTCCCGGCAAGGACATACGCTTTATATTCATGTTTTTCTAACGCAACTGTCGCAACCTTTTTCCCTTGGAACCGCACATCCACCTTTTGCGCATCACCGAAGTTTGTGAGGATTATCACCTGCTTATCCCCCGACGTTCCCGCATGGAAATGAACCCTTTGCGCGCCAGCACTAGTACCAACACCAATGATTGCCCCGGTCGTCCGCGCAGCAGTTTTCCCCTGTTTCTTTGCTCCGCCACTACTCACGACATCCCACTCCGACCCCGCACAGGAAGTATTCACAATTGTCGATACAAACGTTTCAAACCCCGGGTGGTAGTCTTTAGTATAATCGTGCCCGAAGAACGAGCCTAACGCGATTACCCGCCCCTTCCCAACTTTTTTGACGATACCCATTACGTCTCCAGCTTTATTCTTCGCCACCACTTCCGCATCGCCGTTATACGCCAAAGGCGTTAGCCAGCCAGTTGGACGAAGATCAAGTTTCACGTTTCCAAGTTTGAACTTAATATTTTCAGTAGGTTCCTCTATTTTTCTGCGTCCGAGGTCGCGGATACCGAACTTCGTCGGCAATACTCTATCCTCCCCGGGATACTTGTAAAACCCGAGTTTGGTGTACGCATCAAATTCAGCGTCAAACACCAGCGTCCCGCCGGAATTCACGAACTTATACAATTTATCGTGGAGTTCAGGTTTTACAATCAACGCCCAGGGCATTACCAGTAACTTTAAGCCATCCATTAACTCTTCCATGTGGTTAGCTTCTACGATCACATACGGTACGCGTAACCGTTCATACGCGTGGATATAGTTGAACACCCCCTGCCTGGCTTTTATAGCGTCACGGTCGCAGGACCAGTTAAGATAATAATTATCCGGGTCAAACCACACCCCTGCTTTTGCTGAGTCGGGAACATAGCGGTCAAATAAATCCATATTTTTGTCAATCACCGCGCAGGTGTGTTTCAACTCGGTTACTCGTTCTTCAGCGTTACCATCATCCCCAACGATCCCAAACCCGGATGCTTCCCCAGTAAACACTTCATCACGCCAGCACCAGAATATAACGCCCTTAACCCCGCGGGATATACCCGACCATACCCACAGGTTTTGAAGTTTACCCTCTAACGGCGGGTCAGACATCAACCCAGCCCGTGCGCTACCGCCCTGGAGTTCGCTCATCCACAACACTTTCTTCTTTGATGTCACTGCTGAATGTATTGCCTCTATGCGTAACCCAAAAAAGTTTTCATCAAACCCGTTACCCCACGCAGGAAAACTTGATACGCCATAACCGTCCATCTCATCAGCTATACTCCAGTCATTTCCCCGGCACAATGTTTGTTCATTCGCTCCGCCGGTAGATACCAGTGATGCGGTACCGTTATGACAGGAGACAAAAAAGCTTGGGTTTACCGACTTAATAATTCCGTACCGCCACTTCGCATGAAGGTTTGACCTATGTGTGATAAAACTCGCGAATTCCATATTTTCAGTAAACGGCGGTTTTGGATACTTACCCGGCTGAACATCATCCCAGGAACTATACCTCCGTTGCCATGCCAAGTTTAACCATTCAAGATCTCCATACTTTTCTTTTAACCATCCGCGGTACTTTTCAATTGTATGAGGACAATAGCAGACATAACCGTCTGCATTTACCGCCCACCGGTTTTCGTTCCAGCAATCCCAGCCAATAAGGTTTTTCGTACCTCTATACCGTTCCGCGGTAGTACGGAGGAAGCGTTCCATATACTTCGCGACTTCCGGATTATCCGTACACCCGCCTGGGGTCAGCCCGACGTTACACTCCCCGCGGAGCGAGGATATCACGCGGTTACCTACGTGGTTCACCATCATAGAATCCGGCACTACGCGGTGGATCCAGAACGGTTGAATTTCCGCGATTGTGCTGATAACAATTTTTAACCCGTTTTTATCGGCAAGATTAATTAGTTCATCATAATCCTCGTAATTAAACTTCCCAGGTTCAGGTTCAATCCAACCCCAGCATGCCCATAGCTGCGCTGCATGAAGGCCGGTATCCCGCATTTTTTTTAAGTCATCATCCCAATACTTTTTATGCGGAAATGGCGGGCGGTAATACTGCGCTCCGATGAACATATAAGGCTCCTTAATTAACCCTTGATACTATTTAGTCACGGCAGTTGTGGTACTAACCGCATCAACTTTATTATGTTTTTTATTGAAGAACAACACCTGCCCAAGCCCGACTAATGTAACAAAAATAATTACTGTGAGTACTGCCTTCCTAAAAAACTCTTCTGACGCAACATTCTTTAACTTTACCCCTACCCATGTAGCAAATAATGCCGGTATTATCGCAAATACGGCATACGAAAAATTTTTGGGGGTTAACAACCCGAACGCGAGGTATGAGATAATATTCATCACACCCAGTACAAGAAAATACGCGATAAGATTACACCGGAACTCATCTTTCTCCCATGCCCGGCATAAACCGTAGATAACTATTGGCGGGCCTGACTCACCAATCGCGCCACCCAGTACGCCGCTGAGCAACCCAAGCCCGATCTGTGTCGGCTTTTTTTCGTTAAGCGGAATCTCAATTTTTAAACTCAACAAAATACCGAATATCAGCGTTGCAACACTGATAATAATCTTCATTAATTCCGGGTGAAAACTCTTTAATGCCATCGCACCAATCGGGCTGCCGATAACCCCGGCAATCATTAATAACACCATTTTTTTTACCTGCAAATGCTGTTTCGCTTCATATAACAAAAATATGTTGATGATAAGCATCAATACCGCGTATGCCGGGATAAACATCTTAGCGCCGGATGGTAAAAATATTGAGAACAACGGTACTGCAAACAATGCGCCGCCAAACCCTGCGAATGAATGGAGCAACAATCCTACACTGATAATTAAAGCAAAAATAATTCCTTCTGACATTAAACAATC
>JBBAAG010000094.1 GCA_041658405.1 Elusimicrobiota bacterium | reverse complement strand
TCCTTTCAATAATTACCACCGATTTCACTTCCTGAGGTATAACGTTTTTCCACTCCGGGTATATACCATCAATAACCTTGCTGGACAGTATTGTGTTACCTATTTCAAAAGTAACAGATAGCGGTTCACAAATTTGTGGGTCTTCTGGTTCGCTTATACCGGATTGACTATCTTCCTCTGAATTCGGCACGGTTTTTGTTGAACCCCCGATCTTCAACACTTTTACTTTCTCAAGCTTGGCTATGGCTTGCAGTGTTTTTATTGTTTTTGCAGGTACGATTATTCCCGAATCGTTAAACCCAGGAAACAATTCTGGGTTAGCGGTTTTGAATACATGCAACCGTTTCCCATCTGTAGAGAGAACCGCATCTTTTTGTATACATACACTATTGAGTATTGACCTCGATTCGTCACTCGATACTGCCGGTAAACATCCCGCTGTTTTTTCTAGGAAATCTTCACCAAGCATATACTGAGCTTCATCTTTGGATATCATCGGAAATTCTTCACTATCGTTCGGGATTATGCTTACACTACCCGTACTGTTTTGTATCTCAATGCTGTTTTCATACCGTACGATTACTTTACCGTTAGACTTAACTTTTTCTATGGCCTTAAAAGGTAACAGAAACGTACCCTCGCCTTCGGTTTTACATTCTATTGTAGTTATCAAGCACATCTCTAAATCCGTGCATGAGAAAAAAATCTTACCGGGTAACACTTCAACTTTTATTTGTGACAACACCGGCAATCCTGATTTTGAACTTATTACCTTCTTGCATAACTTTGTCACCTTTACTACATCTTCTGAATTAATTTCAAATTTCATAATACTATCCGTCCTTTCATTTTTTTAATAATTTATCCCTTAACCGATACTTCCTTAACCGCATATCCCCATTTTGCTGCCAACTGCTGTGCTTGCAAAAGTTCCTCCTGTTTCTGTTGGCTGCACAGCTTTTCATAAAGTACAGTTTTGTACTTGTTCATTACTTCACACATTGCGTTGTTTAAGTCCGAGTAATCGCCGTTAAGCCAATAACTACCCCCATACTCAATACTGACACAGCCCAAGTCCACATCAAACTGTTTTACGAATTTGACCGTATCCTCGGGACTTTCGAAGTACGTCGAGTAAAACCCGTGCCTATCGTAATGCGCGATAAACGAACAATGCAGGTGCAGGTGTTGGTAAAGTTTATCGGTAAACTTGCTAAACGGCAGTGGCAGTGTATTCCCGTATTTGTCGGTATACGTTTTGTCGTAAGAGTTTGTTATCTCCTCCCAAAACTTGTCCCAATCTTTCAACACCTTACTTTTCTCGTCTGCTGACATAAACTCTACGTCTTTGAAAACGTAGTCCTTTCCATTATTCTTCATACTCAATACCCTCCTCGCTTAATAAAATACTTGCACAATGCAGATCGTTCATCTGACTCTTGGTTTAGCACCCACTCATAAACCTGCGACTGATATTTCAACTCTTGCGAACTCCAATACACGTTACGACAGTATTCCGTAATCACGCGCAACTGTTTTATATCCCTACTTTTAAAACACTGATCTACGCTTACCCCGTTAACGTGTTTTCTCATGTCCTCCACCAACGATTTCAATTTGTATTTCAAGTACACCTCTTCAGCTTGAGTGTTGTTTGCAAGTATCTTTGGTACGATAAGCCTTGTCACATCTTCCAAAGGCGGCATCGGGGTAATTGCATGAATGTCACCTCTGACATGCTTCTTCAGTGCTTCATACTTAAGCTCATCAGTAAGCATGTTGTAATGTTCCAACTTTAGGTTCGCAATGTTTACACAAGGCCAGGAGACTTTCAGCCACGATTTTATTATCTCGACGTATTGGTTATCATCCAACAGATTCACATACGGGGTTTTAAGGATCTTGATCTTAACCTCATCTGTCGCACCTAACCAAGCATTCACTACTTTTAGAAACCGCTCCTTTTTCAGTCTCAATAAATCAAAGTAGCTAAAACTTTGCGTATGATTTTCTTTTATCGCTACCAGCAACGGATCAACTCTAGGCTCTAAACTTCTCTTACAGTTCTTACGCCGTAAATGAAACACCTGGTTCATCCCATCTTCGGAAATCATACTCTGCCAACTTTTGAGTGTGCGGTATTCCAGTCCAACAAGGTATGGAAGCAGGTGTTTTTCCAATCTCGCCGGGATTTTGTAGAGTTCCCATTTGCTAATTCCGGGCAACTCAAATTTATCATCACCCTTTATACGCCGCAGAATTTCAGCGGACACTTCTTTTCTTGGTAATTGGCTGAACAATGTACCTACTGGCATTTCCCTCAAGAACTTATCAGGGATTCTGTACTTCTGTTTGTTCTCCGCAATGTTTAGAACTATCCGGTATTCCTTGGGTTCAAGATCCATTACCTTCATAAGCCCTAACCGGATTGCTTCTTGTGTGCAGTTACTGTTTACTAATGCTTTCTCATAAAACTTATTCAGCATAACGCTAACTCCTTTCATTTCTTAGATTATTTTTTCAATACCCACTTTAAAGCCGCCGTAGGCATCCAAGCGCAGCGCAGGATGCCAGGCGGCTCAATTATGCGTGTTATCTCTAACCTTTCCCCGACGAAACATCAGAGGCACGGCAATGATCCCGCCGCTAAAGTCTGGGTATTGACGTGTTTTATTACAATTTCTTTATTGCTTCATTAAATCACCGTCCTTTCTTTTTACCTTACCTGGACAGGGACACTTATAAAATGCTTACTTCTGAAGCCATGACAACGATTACGAAGGAATCGTTACTCTGGCTTTTGCATTAAAAACATGGGTAACATACATCCTCACCCTGACGATAACATCAGAGCTGCAAATACGGTTTTGCATTTAAGTCTAAGCATGTTAAAGGTATCTGAACTGTCCAGGTATGGTTTTCGTTAAATACTTTGTTTTGTTACGATTGCTTGTTTGAGTTTTTGCGCATAAATTGGGTTTACTGAAGCTATATAGCTTATATAGCCGTTAACCTTATGAACATCACCTACACCCCGGGTTACATAGTTGTGCACCATTGCGCGTACCCTGCGGCGGATTTTGCGTGAGATTGTAGGTTTGCCGGAATTTAACATTAATCCCGTTACCTCTAACTCGCGGTTAGGTTTGTGTACCCGTGTTTTATCCGAGTTTAGCCTGTACCCATAGTCTTTTATGATCCGTTCAACCAACGATATAACTTTCGCGACTCCTGAAGTTGAACCATCAAGTTTTTTACACGAAAATGTTAAATCGTCGGCGTACCTTGAATACCTCCACCCAGTACTCTGCGATAATGACTTCAGTTTGCGGTCGAGTTTAATCAACGCGTAGTTGAGCAGCAGCGGCGATGTCGGCGCGCCCTGAGGAAGTTTACTGTTTAGGCAGCACAGTTTTATTATCTGTTTCGCGCCGTACGATGTGAACCATTCAGTCAACGACTTTTTGAGGATACCCTTTGTTGTGTTAGAGAACGCGTCTTTGAGGTCCAGGTTGATAACAACAACAGCATTCGCGTGTACTGCGGCGTTTGTCAGAGTATTGCGGTTTGGCAAAAACCCATGCGCGGGATTTGTTGACGTATACGGATAACAAGGGGTGAGGATGTGGTTGAGTATTATACGCTGTATTGTTCTCAGTTCAGTATCCGGAGCTTCAATCACACGCCTGCCGCCGTTTTTCTTTTTGATGCAAAACCTTTTGTAATGTTGTTCAATGGTTGTTGCGTATTGTTTTGCGCAGCGCGCGATTTCGGGCACGTTTACAAACAACTGCTGGTGAGTTAAATTACATATATGACGTTTCAATACCGTACGGATATTATTCAACACGTGTTTGCATTCAGGGTTTGATAATATTTTCAACGCGAGTTTTGAGTCCCCATCAATGGTTTTATTATCCGCCATCCGGTATATTGTTGTTATATCTTCAATTGTGCATTTCCCATATCCAAACTCCCGCGATAAATCGTCGAATCCGCAGTTGTTCGTTTCGCCGCAAGTGTTTGCCAAAAACCGCGCAAGTTTAAATACCGGCAGCCAAAGAATGCGTTCGTCTTTGAATTTACTAAACGCGTTAGCTTTCGCTACATTAACGGTATCCTGTTTAACCCACATGGCTGTTGAGCCTCCTTTCCGGAAACTTTATTGTTTCTGCCAGAGCATACGGGGTTAACATTTTCAATAAGGTGTTGCAGTGATTTACTTGCGATAGATTGTATTCGCGGGTACGCTCAAGCCGGGCTCTCTTAAATTTCGTCTCAAACGTTTCTTTCGCGCGTTTTACATGGTCATAGAACTGCAACGGCCCGGACTTTATCGTTGCGATCTCCGCCGGGATTTCGCATACCTGCCCGTTGGCTGAATACCTCAAGAATCCCTGATGCTTCGAAGTTGTCGGCGAATACCTTTCGTCTGTAAGAAATATGAGGTTGTCAGGAAGAGAGTTATCTCCCGGCAATGGGCCAAGGATGTCTTGATACATATCCCTCAGCTTCCACGACCAGATCGCTATTGGCGTAGAGTACGAGTTTAACATCCCGTCTTCACACGACATATTACCGTGATAACTTTCCGTCTGTTTGTTCCCGTGACTGTTAACAAATGTTTTTGCGACTTCTCTGTTTGAGCATTTCATAAATTACTGTCCTCCTGTTTTAAGTATTGATTTGTGTCCCCAAGGGGGATTGTTATGGTTTTCTGTGAGTACCCATAACACCGGGTAAGTCTGCGGCGGGGTATCCGGAAAATCGCCGTAGCCGTCTGTGAAATAGATCAGTAGCGCCGGTGCGGGTTTTGATTTCTTTAATTCTTCGAATACAGGAACAAAACTTGTACCCCCGCCGCCTTTGAACCGCAGCTTAGTGCAGAACTCGTTGATGTTGCGGGTTTTGACTTTTTCGTTTACTGCGCAGTCACAGCTGAGTACCGTTATCTCGTCAGTTAATCCGTGGAGTTTGGAAATCTCGGCGGTAAACGCTGTTAGTTCGGGTTCTGAAATACTGCCGGAAGTATCTATCGCAATTGCTATATCCCCGGCTTTCTCGCTGCGCAAGCCCGGGATTATGTAGCTCTCGGACAAAGGATGACGAAAGTTCGGAGCGTCCCAGCGGTAATCATCATCGGATAACACTTGGCTAACTAAGCGGTGTAAGATGCGCTCCCAAGGTACTTGCGCGTTTCTGAGCTTGCCTATCTGGCGTTCGATACCGGCAGTAAGGCATCCTTTGGCTTTGGCGAGTTCGCCGCCTACAAGTATGCGTTCTATCGCTTGCTGCAATTTTTCTTTCTTTTCTTGCGCTACATGATGGTCAATGAATCCATTTTTTAGTACTGGCAGCTCTTTCCCACAATTGGGACATTTACCTGCGGCTAATGCGGAACTTGGGATTTTTGTACCACAAGAATCGCAGGTGGCTTCCACAGTTTCTGAGTGTATCGAAATGTTTAAAGTTGTAAGGTTTGTACCTTCCTTTTGCAGCATTTCGTACACTTGTTCTGTTGTTTTGCCATGATACATGTCCGAGTATAAAATCCCTTTTGGCAGTTCGTGATTTTTCAACCCCAGGATTTGTTTGGTTTCGCTGTTGACCGTATACTCGGCTGCCAGCATCCATAGCTGTCGATTCTTACTACTTGAACGTTTTGTACCGAAACTGCCCGGGTGCAGAAATATGCAGTGCGTTATTTCGTGTACCACAGCAAATAATAGGTCGGGTTGGTCCCATTCCATAACTGTTTTTGGGTCGTAATACAGGGTTTCCATATCTGTAGCAAACGTGCCTAACCCGGGGTTTTCTGTTAGCTTCCAACTAAATGCGAAGAAACTGTAAAACGGATACTTGTTGGTAAGCACTGCTAAAACATTGCATAACTTATTTCTTGCTTTTATGTCCATACATTTATCCTTCCAATAAAACCTCTGCCAAATTTTTGAACATCTTGTCCGACCCTTTGATATTTTGCAGGTATGACAACTTTTGTACGTTGCGGTTACCTTCGTTGTCGTAGTCTATGAACTGGTGGCAAAATAACACTTTGTAGTCGGAACTAAGCGCGTTAAAGAACCGGATTATGTTGTTACCGTGTTGAATGACTGACTGTTCGTTTAGTTTCGCGCAGTATGTGCCTATGCTTAGCACTATTGCTAACACTTGGCTGCGGTCTTGAGAGTCAAACTTAGGCAGTATGCCTTCAACTATCACTTGTTTTGGGTCGATACATCTAAGATATTTCAACCATTCCAAGAAGAACTTGGTCGCTACTTCCCCGATTGTACCTATACCTATTGACCGGATAACATTTTCGTCGTTGATATTTTTGATAATATCCGCGAACGCGTGTAAACTGCGCGGCGTGGGCCATGCGCGGACGCCTTCCTTGGGTTGTTGCGCGAAAAATTCGGGATTGGATAACACGAATCCCACTACGCGCTCGTCTACGTTGTTAGGCCGTGCAAACCGGTAAACCCATTCTTCGTATGATGCGTTCAGCGTAAAATGGCACATTCTGTTCAACAACGGGCTGGGGATGGGTTGAGTAAACGCATTGTCTTCTTCACGATTGCCTGTGGCGATGAAGTACACGTCTTTACTGATATGCATCGGCCCGATACGATGATCCAAAACTAACTGCATCAATGGAACTTGTTGGTACGGCTTTGCATGGGGCAAATCTTCAATTGCTACGACTGCGGGGCCTTTTTGCGGAATAAACCCGGTACGGTATAACGTGATTTCTTTTTTTACATGATCCGGCACAGCTACAGCGTAATCAAAGGGTTGGAGTAACGGCGCGTCTAAACAACAGTACTCGCAGCCGAGTTTTGCAGCTACTGTCCGCGCAAGCGCGCTTTTGCCTATGCCCGGTTGTCCCCAGATAAACGGTACTCTACCGGATTTTGTTACGTGGATCACTAAATCTACTAACTCGTAAAACGTGTTGCCGTGGTTGTAAACTGTTTCTTGTTCTGACATGGTAATAACCCTCCTTAATTTTGGTTTGTTAATATGGTGGACAACAAATTGTCAACTAAGACTGCATCCGGCTGGCCGGATTTGTAGGTAATCTCGTCTTCAAAGACAATAAATCCTTTCTCCTTGTGGTAAGGAACGATTATCATCTGGTTTTCATCTGCTGATTTGCTAACGATACACAGGGCTTCTTTACGCTGCGGATGTTCCGAGGGCGCAAAAGTTGTAACTGACTTGTCTTTGGTGGTATTATCCGGTTTAACATAGTACGAATCGAACACCGCAATAATGATTCGGGCTCCCAAAAGCCGCAACATTTCTTGCGCTATGGCAAACTTCGCGCGCTTATCCGACGTATCGTCAATTGTGATTGGCAAACAAGTGAACTTGTTGTCCGCTAAAATACCACATAATAACGGCGTGAGTCCTCCTTTGTCATATAACACTCTTTTTGCAATTTCCTTAAACTGTTTAACATTTTCTTCCATTGTAATTTCCATTTTGGTTTTACCTCCTTTTTGGTAAACTAGAATTTGTAGCGAGAGAGCAGCCGGGACGGCGAAATCCTTAAACCACTCCCTCGCATTTTTTTTTGTTTCCAGAATTGTGAGAATCTTGTAGCTATAGTTATGACTAAAGAAATCGCGGGGCTTTGCCCTGTTTCAATAAGATACCGTCGGAATAAGGTTGAAAAAGGGTGAGCCTTCTCTTATTTCGCGGTACAAACAAAAAAACTCCGAGGCCTGTGTTGCACAGAGCTTATCTCGGAGTTTATAGCATTAAGACATTCAGTGTACGGGACACTGATGATAGTCTTAAATTATGGTTTTGTTATGTGAAAGTGGTAAATATTATAGTGGTTTGGTCTTTATATATTTTGTGGTTGTGGAGTGTATGGTTCGTAGTACTACGTTTTGAGACGGATGTCGCTGAGATTTACATCCTGAACGTATTCTTTCATTTTGTCATCAAACTGTTCCGGTGTTAAGACACGTACACTTGTAATGTTTAGCCTGTCAAACAGTTGATTCACCGCTGAGATATTACTCAAACACTCGATAGGAAGCACAATGCTTTTCTGTTCGACACATTTAAAGTCTGTTTGTAGGATATAATTTCCGGCGGCTAATACTATTAAAATAAGATGTGTTATTATAAGGATGCCAATAAGTATTTTGATCATCAGACTATCTTTCATGACAACTATTATTGTCAGAACTTTATAAATCTTTCCTTAAGAAGTGATCAAATACCCGGCTCTGCGTTCTATGTTCTCCAGAAGGGGTTGATAGTCGGTGTGTTTGCGTAGAAAACGTTTCCCTTCTGGAGTGTGTTGAATTTTAGAAAAGAGTTCTTTTAACTGAAAAATGAGGCCTGTCAGTCTCGACTTTTCAATAAATGCGGATTCATAACTGTCTACAGCAAATACGTTTGTAAATAAAAACCGGTGTTCACTATAACACAACTTTCCCCAGGCGTGTTGTGTTCTTATGTTTTCCATGCAGGTTTCGATTCTACCGATGAGAGCGTCTAACAAACTTTCGAAGTCTTTGTTTCTTGATACCATCTTGAAAAGATTAGGAAAGTACAGTATATAAATTCTACTTTTTATTGACGTTTATTCATATGCCAGATTTGAGCTAAAAGTTAACACAGTACTGGTATAGCTTTTTTATGTCCACCGTAGTACTTATTCCTAACAATACCTACCTGTTGCTACCGTCTTGTTTGGTAAACAAGTATTACATATATTATTAAATGACGTCAAATACTTAAGAAATAGTAAATATTTGATTTGGCATAATATTTGTTATTTGGGTTTAAGCTTTTAATATTACCGATTTTACTTCGTTATATACTTGTTCAACATTAACGTTTTCTAAACAATATTGTTGACTGCATTTACTTAAAACTTCACAAGCACAAGGATTACAACCAACATTTGTCTTTACAATTCTAACGTTTCTTCCTTTGGGTTGCCATACGTTACTATTTGAAGGCCCAAATATTGCGATTGTTGGTACACCCAATGAAGCAGCCAAATGACTTACTCCGTCGTCATTTCCCAAATAAACACAGCATTGTTTAAGTATAAAAGCTAATTCTGTTATTGTAAAATATGGATAAGTTAAATATATTGGGAATTTACAATAATTTTTAAGAGTTGTTGATACATTGGAATCACACGGGCCATTAATAATCAATATTTTGTGATTTGGTAACTCATTGTGCAAACGGTTACAAATTTGTGAATATCGAATCTGATGCCAACACTTCTTGGGATCACTGCTTCCCGGGTGAATTGCCACTATTTTTTCATTTTGTAATTTATTACTCGACATGAACCTATTGATGTTATCACTAACAAATTTATTAGTCACAATTTCGAAATCACAGAGATTTACAATAAAATCATTTACTCCTATATTTAATGGAAAATATTTCTTTAAAGCAATGTATTGCTGATCTATTCGATGAACTTCTTTGGAATATCCATTATTCGTGTCAGAAACAGAAAGGGAAACCACTTGCTTAACACCCAATGTTTTTAAATTATTAATAAAAATGCTACTATCTTTGATCAAATAACAAATTACCAATTCAACATTATCAAATATTTCAGCCAAATATTCCCGAAAAGTAGCAGTTAAATATTTATCGGACACAAGTGGAGAAATCCATGATTTATTATACTCGCGAACGTTGTTAATTAAACTATAAGACTTCCCGGAGATACTTACTTTTAGATCTGATAAAAAATTAGAATAGCGCAATTTACTCCACACTTCAATATGATAATCTGGATATGAAGTTCTAAGAAATTTAAGGACAGGTACAGTTATTAATAAATCTCCTAAACCTAGATTTTGAAATATTAATATCTTTTTGTCTATTAGCATACTTATTATACTATTGAAGCGTCTTTATACAATTAGTATTCTAGGTATTTATCGTCATGATATAAAAAATGATTATTTCACACAACGGAAACCAAATGAGTTTGATTGGCTATCAGGTGATCCATACCCCCGGCCTGGTACCCGGCAATCGATGGCATAATTTCCCCAAGACCCGCCACGAGTACTTCTATATGTCCCTGACGTAGATGGCCCTTGTGGGTTACTTGCTGGTGAGCTGCTGTAATAATTATCGTCATACCAATCGTTACACCATTCCCATACATTTCCTATAATATCGTAACATCCGTAAGGACTTTTACCGTTTTCATAATTGCCTACTGGCGCGGTTTTTAAATAGAAGTCATTTTCTTTTGAATTACAATAATAATCGTATTTCCATATATTTCCCCATGGATACATCCGCGCGTCAGTACCTCTTGCTGCTTTCTCCCATTCCGCTTCCGTCGGCAACCGTTTTCCTGCCCATTTCGCATACGCATACGCTTCATACCAGCTTACCCCTACGACCGGTAAGCTTGGACCGTTGTAGAAAGTAGCATAGTATCCGAAATCATTGTCATTCCAATAATATGGTTGTGTAACATTGTTA
>JBBAAG010000093.1 GCA_041658405.1 Elusimicrobiota bacterium | reverse complement strand
GTGCAGAACGTACAGCAAAAAACGGTATCCGGTATAAAACCATAAAAGGTGTTGATGGCAAAACTATCACTAACCGTATTGAGTATGACGATGCTGTAAAAATAGCAAAACGTACCGGCCGTGCGCTAAAAACTGTACTATAAAACGTTTCACGACTATACATACCAGTCATATTTGCAGTGGCATTGCAAATATGGTTATGAAGTTGATATAGTTATTGAAACAATAAAGGGGTGTATGCCCGTAGAAATAAAGTTTACAAAATCTCCGAATATAAGAATGGCTGCAGTTATTGAAAAAGGGTTCTCAGAGTATAAACTTTTCAGCCAGGAGGGGTATATAGTGTGTATGGTTAATGAAGATATCAGGATGTCAAAAAATGTTGTGGCGTGTAATATACAATCATTCTTGGGTAAGTTGAGAAGTGTTATTTAAAAAACCAGTTTAACTCTTCCCTTGACTTCAATCAGCTATTTTACTATTAATATAATAATATGGTTAATACAAAGATAAGTACATTGTTTAAAAGTTTAATCTTATGTAGTGTTATTGTTGTTGGAATAGCAACTAAGCAGTGTGATTCCAGTGCGTTGTCTTCTCCATGTAGTATAATCGAAATTACAAATCTTAAAATCGGGCAAAGTTATAGTTTGAAAGAACTGCTTGGGTTTCCGTTTAATGCCTATTATGGTGGTAAGGAATTAACTACAGTTTTATTTGTACCAGAGAAACCGGTTGAAAATAATAGTCTAGGGTATGAACCTATACCTGACATGAATTGGGTAGAATTTGAGAAAACTGAATTTCAGCCAAACCCGGGAGAAAATATTGAGTCAGATATTATCGTTAGGATACCTAATGATGAAGCTATCCTCGGTAAAAAATATTTTTTCTATGTTTATATCAGAGAACAAGCCCCAAAGGAAATGAAAGCAGGTGCTATCATACTTGCAGCGCTTGAATGTTCTGTTAATTTTTCTATTGCTAATAAACCGCCTACGGCTGAGGAAATAAGGAAATTAAAACAAGCAAAGTTTGGAGGCGGCCTTTCTTTAACGATATCACCGCGGAGATTGTTTCTCGAAGGCGTTAAAGTTGGGGAAAAATATGATGTAAAAAAAGAACTTGGTGATATTATCAAAATACTTAATTCTACTAATAACGACGCCGTAATTGAATTTGATATAAAGACTGTTGCAAATAGTAAGTTATTGCTTCCATTAGATTATGAGGATTTACCTGATGAAAAATATGTTTCAATTCCTAAAAAACTAAAAGTAAAAAAGAATGCGATTGTTGAGATGCCCTTAAAGATTAATCTGCCAAAAAAAGAGGAGTTATTTAATAAAAAATATTACTTCATCATTACTGCACATGTGACGAGTAAAGTCATAGATACAAAATCTAACATCGCTATATTCATCGATACTGAAAATAAAGATGAAAAAAAGTAGTTATATATTCCAAATCATAACAGCTTGTTTGTTCCTCAATATTATGTGTGTTTCGACAGAAGCATCACAATGGTGGGTGGAAACAAGTAGTGCGGATTTTAATGACGGGTACCTCTATCGTTCTACCTATAATGCAACTTTTACGGATTTACAGATTGCTGATATGGCTGAATGGCTGGATACAAACTGGGCACGCCGTATTGTCGTAAGAATAGATAATTCAAGTAGTTATGCGGATCTTACCGATTATCAGATAACAATAACTACGGATACGTATAATCTTATTAGAAGTTCATATACCCGTTCCGATCTTGGGGATATACGTGTGACGGATAGTGATGGAATGACACTACTGCCCTACTGGATTGTCCCTGCGACTAAGAATACAACCTCGACAATCATTTGGACCAAAGTACCATTGATTTCCCATCAATCAGTTAAAGATATCTATATTTATATTAGCAATCCAAGTACAACGACCGCGGAAAACCGTGACGGTGTATTTGACCTCTATGAAGACTGGGAGTCCGGGTCAATAGATATTACCAAATGGTCAATCGGGGGTAATCGCCCGTTCAGGATTGCTTCCACAGGTATTCCGGAGGATAGAATTTATGAAGGGAATTATGCTGTGTGTAATTCCACTCTTGCAAACAGTGAGAATTCTACTTTAACAATTGCAAAAACTATATCTATGGAAGGTAAAATTACGTTTTACTGGGCTGCATACTGCCAGGGGTCTGGGACCGATCACTTATATTTTTATTTAGATGGGGTGCAGCAAAAAAGGATTCCAACTTTTGGGAATCAACTTCATAACTATGCACAAGAAGAGTATCAGATTTCTTCGGGTGAACATTCTTTCAAATGGGAGTTTAGTAAGGATATAAGTATAACATACCCGCCAGATCGCGGGTGGGTGGACTTAATAATTATACGTAAGTATAAGTCAAATGATCCTCCTATCACCTGCGGGATTTTGGAAGAAAAAAAGCCGTACTATACCCGTGGTGAGTATTGGTCTAATGTATTGGACACCCAGGGGGATAATACTATTATTGAGTATACTTCCTGGACACTCACAGGGCTTAGTACCAACGTTAAGGCGTACTTCCGAACTTCAAACAGTTCGTTCAGCGTTATCTCCGAACTCCCGACTTATATTGAAGTGACTAATTTTTCGAATCCTACTCAAATAAGTAATGGGAGATATCTGCAGTATAAGATAGTATTACTTGGTGATGGCGTGAATACACCATATTTTGAGGAAATGTCAATAAAGTATAACTCACCGCCGTTGAAGCCGTCTAAGTTCCACGGTGTTGCTGTATCAACTTATACTATTGACTGGTCATGGCTGGATAATAGCCCTTCCGAGACCGGGTACCGCGTGTATTCTGCATCCAAGACGTTTTCTAGTTCAGGGTATCTCCTCGCTGCGGATACCGCAGGGGTTATCTCCGAACTCGGGGTGAATACCACATTTTGGGTGGAGACGCCGCTTAAGGCGAATACATCATACGGGAGGTATTCAGTTGCGTATAATTCTGTTGGCGGGAATGCCAGTGCTAATAATAACGGGCAGATTGCGCCTGTATATAAATACACCTCAGCTGTGAATGCTAATGTTGCAAGGGAAAAGTTTTTTGAGGACCAGCCCATGGGGTATCATTACCAGTCGTACTCCACAGGTTCATGGACTAATGACAGTGAATTTTATTTTACGAGTAATGTGAGTTCCGGTACGGATGGCGTGCAGTATTACCGTTATGACTGGTCTACAGGGACCACGCATTCCTGGGTGGATACAGAAAGTTTGTGGACCGTGAAGTCGTCATCAAAACAGCATGATATCACAGGGGATTGGATTTTTAAGAAGCCGGAAATTTTGCTTCCTCCGCCGTTAAACAGTGATAACTGGTATTTTCATGTGCGGAGTTATAACGGTGATAATGAATCTGCGGGTGCGCAAACACTTGGCCCGTATTACTTTAACGGCTGCCCGTCGGGAATCACTGACCTTTATGCTGAACCTAGTAAGTTAAAAGAGGGTGAGATCGTTCTCACATGGACCGCGCCGTATGCTGATGCTACATTCAATAATATATCTAACGGCAAATTCCTTGTCCGTCACTCAAATTTTCTTATCAATACTGACGCTAAGTTTGATGCTGCGTATGTTATTAATAAGGATACTACCGTTACACAGGGGGTGGGGCAAAGAATTTTGGTCACCAGCCTTGTCCCGGGGACTACCTACTGGTTTAATGTAAAAGCACAGGATTCCACAGCAAATAAGGGTGAGTTATCAAACATCTTCGTTGGATGTCCCGCAGCGAAGGTTGCGAAACTTGTCTTTATCTCGCCGGCTCAGACGATTTACGTAGGCTTCCGCAGTGAGCCTTTTATTATTCAGTGCCAGGATAAGGATGGTAATCCTTTGCAGATTGAACAGGAGATTAATATATACTTCCAGTCCACCTCTGGGAAAGGTGAGTTCTCAACCACAGGTGAGGACGGGAGCTATGGCGCGCCGTATTTTACTATCCGTAAAGGTGAGTACGAAGGTAGGTTTTATTATCGTGACCTTAACTCCGGGGCTCCTACAATTACGGTATCAGAAACATCATCCCGGGGATGGTCTTCAGGGAGTCAGGGGATTACTATCATCCCGGGTGCGGCAACTACGTTCTCCATTACCCACGATGCAAAAGGTACTATCTGGACCCCGGAAAGTATGGTTATCAAAGCCGTAGATAATTATGGTAATATCTCCGCACAATACCGCGGGAAGGTTAGTATCATCTCCTCCGACCCGTCGAACGTAGTTGTTATTCCCAGTTCATATACTATAGGCGCGGGGGATAATGGGCAGTTTAGCGCACAGATTAATAATTTCACTGTTGCTAAACAGATAACTTATACCGCAGAAGAACTTACGGATGAAACGTATAACAAACTGTATTTTGACGGGCTGGAGACCGGTTGGCTTGTCGGGACTAAGGGTACTATCAAAAAAACTGCGAATGCCGGGGCTGACTGGTTCAGCCAGATATACGGTACTGCTGCGGTTAATGGATTGGAGTCAATATATTTTGTAAACTCCAGTACAGGGTGGGCAGTAGGGTCTAACGGCAGTGCGTATAAAACTACCGACGGGGGGTTGAGCTGGAACCCGAAATCTACCGGTGTGTTGAGTACTATGCATTCCGTACATTTTGCTGATATCAATACCGGGTGGGCAGTGGGGAACGGGGTTATCCTCAAAAGTATGGATAGCGGGAATACGTGGGTACTGCAGTTATCCACGTCGCTCGTGCTTAATGCAATACACATGTTTTCTGCTACCGACGGGATTGCATTGGGTGACGGCGGGGCGGTAGTGAAAACTTTTAACGGAGGTACTGCGTGGTCGCAGGTTACCGTTCCGACAGTAAATAATCTGCAGTATGCTGTATTCCTTGATACAAGTACCGGGTGGGCAGTGGGGACTAACGGGACGATTGTGCGTACTTTAGATTCCGGTACGTCGTGGGTGGTACAGAATAGTACAACCACAGAAAATGTTTTTGGGATGGCGTATATAGATTCAAATAATTTGTGGGCGGTAGGGGATAATTCTACGTTACTGCGGACTATCAACGGGGGTACAACCTGGACAAAGGTTAACTATAGTTTCGGTGCTAACCTTAAGAGCATATTTTTTGTTAGCCAGAATATCGGCTGGATTGCAGGGGCTAACGGGACAATCTACAAGACTACCGACGGGGGAACTTCATGGGTGAAGTATTATATGCGCGGGACGTCAGCCGTGATGAACTGGAATGGTTTAGTCTGTACCCCGAGGGATGATATATTCACCGCACCACCCGAGGTGGTTCAAAGCCGGGAAGGTCAGGCGGTCGGTATGTTCGGGTTGTCTACACGTGAAGAGGGAACGTCGTCGGCTATTACAAAACTTACTATCACGCGGACTGGTACCGGTAGTGATTCTGATATTTCTGTCGTAAGATTATTTAAGGACCAGGGGAATCTTAGGTTTGACCCGCCTTCCGATGGGCAGAAGGCATCCGGGGTGTTCAGCAGCGGGACTGTGACGTTTAATTTGATTGAAACTATTACTAATACCACAAATTATTATTTTGTCGCGTTTGATGTTCTTGACCTCGCGGTACTGGATAAAACTTTGGGGTTCTCAATCAACTACGACGGGATCACTGTGAGCAGCGGTATACTTCCCGCAAGGAATAATCTTCCATACAATAGCGCAACACCGTATATCGCGCCAAGTTCGTGTACCGTTAGGGTTATCGTAAACAACCTCACCTCCAATACTACGGCGTATCAGGGATACCGCGATATATTGATGTGGACACTTGATATGAATACCGACCGCGCAAGGTCGCCCTTCACCGCTCTTAAACTCAGGCAAAATGGGAAAGTGATACCTCCGCGTAATGCGGAGAATGGTGAAATTATTCGCGTATACGCTGATACCGACCCCGACGGGAAGTTGAATACCATATACGATACTATGATAGGTTCCGGGGTGTTTAGTACAAGCGATCTTGAAACTATAGTGCATCTATCAACACAAACTATCACGCAGGTACAGTCATTTTTCTTTGTGACAGTAAGTTTTCCTGCGGAATATAACTGCGATAAGTTCGGGAATGCAACTTTTAAAATGCTGCTCCAGGTTAGTACCGCATACCTTTTCCTTAGCCCCGAAGGGAATAACGGTATTCTTCCAATGGGTTCTGCGTATGACAGCACTAACGGGTGGTTTCTTTCACAGGAAGTTGTGGTGTATCCCGAGTATGACCTCGTGACACTGATCCCTGACCCTCCGGCAGGGGGACGGGCTATCTATCAGGGAGCGACCGAAAAGTTTATGTCCTTCGCTGTTGAGGTGGATAGTAATGTTGCGTATTTTGAAGGTATAGGGGTTAATCTCGGGGGTGATGATTTATATACTGCCAGGCAGTCGTCTACTGACGCGAATTACGTGTTTATCTACATCGACTCCGGGACATTGCCCGGTGTACTGCTTAGTTCCGCATCGTTCAACCAGGGGCTGGCATGGCTTGAGTTTTCGGATACTTCAAAGGTTCAAAGATTAGAAGCGGGTACACGAAAACGGTATAACCTCTATGTCCTGCTGGATAAACTTGCATCCGTTGGGAATACTATTCAGTTGAGGATCGAAAATTCTGCGCGTATTGTCGTGCGCCAGCCGGATGAGGTTTCCTCTGCGAACCTACCCGCAGGGTCGCCTGTACACGTTATTGCGGATTATCCGGATATCGTAAGGATTACTGCTGAGAATCTGCCGTTCAACCGTGACCGTTTATATTCTGATAATTCAGCGCTTGCCTGGGTGTACGAAAATGAGGGTGCGCTTGTCGGGGATATTACCGTCGGGAAGCTTAATATGTCCGCGTATTCCAGTGCAAAAGTTTCGGCACTAACATTCACGCATAAACACCGTGAGGTGGCAAATGTTAAGGGTTCCGATATTATTGATGCTGTAAAAGTTTATGCTGATACCGATAATAACGGCTTGTTCAATACCGATGATGTATTGTTGAGTACCGGAGCGTTTACGTATTCTGATATTGAAAAAACCCAGGCGACGGTTACACTCTCTCCCGTACAAGTGGTGCAGTATAATAGTACCCACACGTATTTCGTGGTGTACGACGTTGCCCGGAGTACGCCGAGTATCGGGAAAATTCTTAACTTTGATGACCGTGATTATGTTGCGCTTACCGTCGTGAACCCAGACCTCGGGTCGGTACTTGCTCCCTTCAAGGCGGTGGCATTATATATTAAAGACCCGAAGGAACCTACCTGCAAGAATCCGGGCTCGGAGAATGCGTTGCCTGTTATCAAGAATATCGGGACTGTGTATTATACCAACCAACCGTCAATGCTGAAGTTCGCGTGGGAACTTCTTCTCCCTGAAGCCGGGACTGTGACGTATAACTACGCTGTTGGTACCTCCACAGGGGATACAGCAGTGCAGCAGTGGACATTAACGATTGACCGTAGTGCGTTTATCACCGGGGTAAACCTTCTTCATGACAGTACTTACTACTTCAGGCTCAAGGCTATGAATGCAATAAACGGGCAGTCGTATACCAGTAGTGAGGCATGGTTTGTTTTTCATGTGGACCTCACAGCGCCGGTGATGCCGTCCGCTGCGCCCTACATCCCTTCAGGGACAGGGGGGACGAGTTTCTGGCTGAACTGGTATCCCGCGGTTGATTATGAATCTAATGTATCTACCTATACACTTGAACGGCAGGTTAATACCTCGCCTTTATGGGAAACTGTATCCGAATCTATCTCCGGATCGTTGACTGCGTATCATATTGATAACCTTACAAACGGGTATTTTTATAGGTTCCGCGTAAAATCAAGGAACGGTGCCGGGACGGTATCTTCCTATTCCTTATCCTCTGCGTGGTATACTCCGCTTAGCCCAGGGGAGGTTATTAAGGAAATATCTTCCTATCCTAACCCTGTAGACATTAGAGATACTAATGTTACTATTACATATATATTAAACGCAGACATGCAGGCAGTCCTGAAAATTTATGACGTTTTTGGTGAACTAGTGAAAACGTTTAGTTTCAACCTCGGAGAAAACGGGGGTGCAAACGGGCCGAATAGTGTTACCTGGGATGGGAGAAATGAACTTGGAAACAAGGTCTCAACCGGGATGTACTTCCTATATATTGATGTAAAAACCCCGGCTGGGTCTACAGAACATAAAACCTGGAAAATCGGAATAATGCACTAAAAACAGTGCTACTACCTGTTGTGAAAGACTTCACATTCCGGGATTATCAGAGTATTTGATTGTGAGTACCTAAAGAGTGTTTATCGACGAGAAAAAAGGGCAACTCTAAAGTTGTAGTTTAGATTTTAAAGTTTAAAGAAATTATTATTTTTTTTTTGCTTGACAATCATCAGGGATTTGTCTAATAATATTACTGGGAAGATAAAAGTGTTGAGTTGTACTTGAAGGTTGAGTTAAAAGGATATTCATTAAGGTATACATAGAAATGGAAGAAGGGAAAGAGGAGGAAAAGAAAATGGAAAGTATTTTGAGGAAGTCTACACACAAACACAAAAGGAAAGGAGGTGACAATTTTATGAAAAAAGTATTAGGGTTATTGCTAGGCCTAGCTGTAATCGTTGCATTTGCGGGTACTTCAGGTGTATTCGCTGCAGATCCGGATACGGATTCTGCGTACATCGTGGTAAAATGCGTTGCTGTTGTATCAGTTGACATAGTTGGTGCTGCAGCGGCATTTAGTGGCACAACTGAAGGTGCGCCCCAGGTTGATTTAGGAGAAGTTTCCCCTGGTGAAGTAGTTCATTCAAGTGCAGCAGTTTCTGTTATTAATGACAGCCAAGGTGCAATCACTAAATGGAAGGTGAAAGTAGGAGCAGTGTATGCATCAGCAGATGGTATTAATGACTGGGCAGCGGATAGTGGTATCCATGCTTGGACAACAGATGGAGCAGCTGCGGGTTCAAATAAATTTCTTGTAAAAAGTATATTTACCGCAGCAAGAAATACTGAGTTTGCTCTTGATTTCGGAGCAGGAGATATCGTAACAACATCAGATCAGACTTATATGGAAACTACTGGTGTTTTTGGTCCGCAACTTAGTAGTGCGTATGGTACTGCTGTTGATGATGGAGATCCTTCATCAAATTGGGTAAATCCAAAGTATACAGTTGGAACCACCGAGTCAGGTTTAAGTAATCATACTCGTAGTCTGTGGTTAGAGTTTACGGCACCATTAGCTATTTCAAATGCAAGTTACAGAGCTATTACTGTTAGTGTGACAGCGACACAGAGCTAGTAAACAATACCTGTCCGGAGCGGGGAGGATTTCCTTTCCCGCTCCCGGCAGGAAGTAGTCGGGACCCAACGGTTGGCCCGAAACGCAAAAAAGCGAGACAACCGCTGTGTTCCGGTGAAAGCCAGTGAATACAGATAATATAGAATAAGTAAGTCGAACTCTAAACAAAACCCCCGTAGAGAGGAAGACTACCGTGCCTACAATTAAGTTTGGCACAATCACACGCAATAGCGTAAGCTATGCGTTATATAGTTTTTATGTAAATAGTATATATACTATAGTTTCTTTATTCTCCAAATTTGTCTCCTTTTTTTCTTTTTATAATAATAACAATACAAGTATCGCGGATGCCACAATAGGTGGGCACGGTAGTCAAACAGCTCTCTACGGGGGTATAGAGTTCGTTCGTACCGGCTCACCTATTGTGGCTTTTGTGATCTCCAGCTTAACTTCAAAAAATATTTCAGAAACGGAACCAGTAATGAGCGGGCACGGTAGTCAAATAACAACTCTCTACGGGGGTATAGAGTTCGTGAACGACAATATCGGCTCGCTCATCACCGGTTCTGTTATTTCAAAAGAAAATTCGGAAGGTACATTAGGCGGGCACGGTAGTCAAATAACAACTCTCTACGGGGGTATAGAGTTCGTGAACAACTACATCGGCTCGCCTAATGTATCTTTTGAAAATAATAAGGGCAGGCACGGTAGTCAAAATCTCTCTACGGGGGTAAAGAGCATCGAGATGAACTGTCTGCCCAACTATAACAATGGATTTACATATACAGCAGCGGTAATAGAAGAAACGGAACCAGTAATGAGCGGGCACGGTAGTCAAATAACAACTCTCTACGGGGGTATAGAGTTCGTGAACGACAATATCGGCTCGCTCATCACCGGTTCTGTTAGTAGTGATGGGCAGGAAACGGTAAATAATAAGGGCAGGCACGGTAGTCAAAATCTCTCTACGGGGGTAAAGAGCATCGAGATGAACTGTCTGCCCAACTATAACAATGGATTTATATATACAGCAGCGGTAACAGAAGAAACGGAACCAGTAATGAGCGGGCACGGTAGTCAAATAACAACTCTCTACGGGGGTATAGAGTTCGTGAACGACAATATCGGCTCGCTCATCACCGGTTCTGTTAGTAGTGATGGGCAGGAA
>JBBAAG010000092.1 GCA_041658405.1 Elusimicrobiota bacterium | reverse complement strand
GGTTATGAAAACTGTATTGATGGATAGCAGTAAACTAATGGAATACGGAATAAATGCGAGGAATATGGTGGAAGAAAAATTTGATTCAAAAAAGTTTATCAGTAGATTAAAAGATATTTATGCCTCTGTGTGAAATAGTACACTTTGACAAAAGAAGGGGGAATGTCATATTATTCCTATTTTGGTGTCACTGATTGTTTGTTAAAGAAAGAGATAGTAAAAACAAATGGTTAAACTTGAAGGATTGATTGCAGTAACGTATCGTTGTAATGCTAAGTGTTACATGTGTAACACCTGGAATTATCCGTCTAAGGTTGAGGATGAAATTCAGCCGTCACACCTGGAGTCACTGCCTGAGATGAAGTTCACCAATATTACCGGTGGTGAACCGTTTGTACGTCAGGATTTGGAAGATATAATAAAGGTTGTACAACCGAAAACTAAGCGTATCGTTATTAGTACTAACGGATATTTTACGGAACGGATTATCAAACTGGCGGAGAAGTATCCCTGGCTGGGGATACGTATCAGTATTGAAGGGTTGCCGAAAACTAATGACGAGCTACGCGGGATACGTGACGGTTTTGATCATGGAGTACGGACATTGATTGAACTTCAGCGGATGGGGCTTAAGGATATTGGGTTTGGTATTACTGTGTCAGATAAAAACGCTAAGGATTTGATACCGTTATACCATCTTGCGTGTGCGTTGGATATGGAATTTGCAACGGCGATTGTGCATAATAATTATTATTTTCATAAGATGGACAATGTTATCGAAGATAAGGGCTTAGTTGCCGGGGAGTTCAAAAAACTTATCCATGAGTTATTCAAGAGTAAAAAACCAAAGAGTTGGTTCCGCGCGTATTTTAACCACGGGATAGTGAACTATGTGTACGGTAACAAACGGTTATTGCCGTGTGAGATGGGAAGCGATGTTTTTTTTGTTGATCCATTTGGTGAAATACGGCCGTGTAATGCTATGGAAGAAAGTATGGGGAGCCTTAAGAAACAAAAGTTTGATGAGATTTGGCAGAGTGCTGCTGCGGTAAGTGTGCGCGCAAAAGTTCGGAAATGCGAAAAAAATTGTTGGATGGTAGGCAGTGCGGCACCGGCAATGAAAAAAAATGTTTTAATTCCTATAAAATGGATACTTGCAAATAAGTGGGCTTCTAAGTAGATGAAAATTGCGTTTATAGGGCAAAAAGGTATCCCGTCGTTATGGGGCGGGATTGAGGCGCATGTAGAAGAACTTGCTGTGCGGATGGTGAGTCTCGGGCATAGTGTTGATGTTTATACCCGTGCGTGGTATGTGAAAGATAAACACGATAACTATAAAGGTGTTAAGTTAGTTCATATCAATAGTGTAAACTCAAAAAATTTTGATGCTGCTACGTATGCAGTACAGGCAGCGGTAGCGGCATCATTCCAAAAGTATGATATCATACATTTTCATGCGTTAGGGCCCGCGTTTTTTTGTTGGATACCAAAAATGTTTGGGAAAAATATTGTTGTCACTGTTCATAGGTTGGATTGGCAGGCGGATAAATGGGGTATGCTTGCGCGTGCGTTTCTTCAAATGTCGGAATTCCCGGCAGTAATGTTTCCTGACCGGACGATTGTGGTATCAAAAACTATGAAAAAGTATTTTGAGGAAAAGTATGGGAAGATCGTTAATTATATACCTAATGGCGTGACACTGCCTGTGATATCATCCTCCGCGGGTGGATTGGAAAAGTATGGGGTTAAACATAAAAAGTATTTATTATGGATGGGGCGTATGACACCCGAAAAAAGGGTTGAGTGGGTGATCAAGGCATACAAGAAAAACCGTGGGTTGATGAAGGATAAAGGGTTAAAACTTGTCCTTGCCGGCGGGTCAAGTGCAACAGATGAGTATGTGAAAAGTTTACATGCACTTGCTGGGGATGATCCTGATATAGTATTCACCGGATATGTTACAGGTGAACTTAAGAATGAAGTGTTTAGCGGTGCTAAAATCTTTGTTATGCCGTCTAAACTTGAAGGATTGCCGATAGCGTTATTGGAAGCTATGAGTTACCAATTACCGTGTTTGGTGAGCGATATTGAACCGCATAAGGAGGTTATTACCGAAGATAGGTACGGTATGCTGCATAATATGAATGATTTTGATAATCTTGCAGAAAAAATGGGTGCTATATGCTCCTATGAAGATTCTGTCCTTAATGGCATGGGTAGCGCAGCAAGAGAAAAAGTTAAGTGTGAATACAATTGGGAAGCCGTGGTTGAGGATACTTTAAATACTTATCATCAGGTTGTAAAATAATATTTTTGACTTCATTTCTTATTATATATACCATTAATAGTTGATGGAAAAAAAGTTGTTTGCGGTATTTTCTTTTATTTATATATTTATTTGGCAGTACCTGTACAAACCGGTATTTGTTGATGCTACAGTTATACTGTTTATTGGTGTGACAATTTTTGTTTTATATAAACTGGTTCCCAAACCTGATAGCCTATCAATCCGTCCTTCGGCATTTCTGCTGGCTGTTTTGTTTACTACTTTAAAACTTGATGGATGGGTTGAGATTGCGGTACTTATTTTTTTATTGGCTGTACTCGCAGCGCTTATTCCCGGGATAAAAGCCAGGGAAGTGTTTAACTTGTTCGACTTATCTCTTTTAGTGTCAGTTGTCGCTATGGTAGGGTTTAGTTTGATCTTTGCTTTTTTGCTTAAAGAAAAAATATTGAACTGGGCAGGGTTGATTTTGCCTCTAGCAAGTTTTAGCGTTATATACTTCATTGTTTTACTGCTTAACATTAGGTTTGGATTAACTGAAGGCGGGTGGAAGTGTAGTGAGTGTGTAGTTGTGCTGGTAATTGTTGCTGTGGTGGCTGTTCGTATTATGGCATCGTTTGTGTTTACTAATGTTGGATTGACAAAAGAAAAAAATGGTGATTACGAGGCTGCAATCAGAGCTTATAAAGCTGCAGTTGTGTTCAACAAAGTGGCAATCACGCCGATATTGGGTTTAGAACGGTTATATGGCAAAACGTATAGATTTGATGAATTGATTCCATTGCTTATAGAATACTGCAGTGTATCACCGAATGCGGATAATAGAGTCATCGACTTATTGGTGGAAATCTGCCTGGAGCATAAGAAGTATCCGGAACTGTTAAAAATTGTTCCATATATCACTCCATCCTCGCCGGTGGTTATCATCAAAGAAATGATTAGCCTGGATACCGGATTATTTAATCAAAATACTATTGTTCAGGCTGTGAATCGGGTAAAGAACGGTAAACCAAGAGATTCTGCTGATATAATTTCATATGCACGGGTTAGTTACAAACTTGGGCAGTGGGTAGAAGCAATTAGGTATTATAAATTAGCTGATACTGAAAGATTTGAAGTGGATGACTGGATGAGATACGGTACGGCATATATTGAACTCGGGGATTATCAACAAGCATGGGGTGTGTTACAGAAAGGTCATAGGTACGACAAAAAAGATTTGGGTATTCTATGGCAGCTGGGATGTATTGCCAGTGTATCCGGAAACGCGAAAGATATTGATGGGATTATACAAAACCTGATGAGTAAAAGAGATGGTATGACAACCTTAGCCAGGAGTAAGGAGCAGCTTACGAGTAATGGTTTGGTGGATGGATACTCTGAAAAAATGCGGAAATACAACAAAAACTGGCAGTTTTTGCCCGAAAGTTCTTCCATCCAATGGTTAGGGCAGGGGCCGTTGATGTATTCTACGGGTAAAACTTTTGTTGATATAACCTTCCCTGAAGATATTGAATGGTTCGCAGTTGAGCTGCGCGGTAGTCCGGTTAATGATGTATGGCCGTTAGTGGAGATATATGTGAACAATGACAAGTACGCACGGTTTTATGTTACGTCTTCGGTTGGGAAGTATTATTTTGTTAACCAGCATTTCCCGAAAGGAAGGCATATTATCTCAATTAATTTCATTAATGACTACTATATTCCTGAGACTAAGGAGGACCGTAATGTGTTCCCTTACAGTATATTGTTAGGTTGGAAAGATTGAAATTATGAAACTAATTAGTGTACTGAATATTTTGTGTTTGCTAATCCTTGCGATGGTTCCGTTTGCGCTTAAACGCCGGATTGCAGGGATGTGGGTTACTACGAATGATGTATTAATCCTGTGCACATTTGCGGTATGGGTATTTTATAGGTTGCGTTATACAACAATCCGTGAGTTGGTATGCTCTATCAAAGAAAATATGGTTACAGCGCCGATAGTGTTGTTTATAGCGAGTTTATTTTTATCGGCAGTATCCGCAGGGAATGTTTCTCTGGTGATAAAGGAAACTGTGAAGTTTATTGAGATATTTGTCGTATATATACTCTTTCTTGATGTGTTATCCAATAAAAAAAATGGTTATACCACAGTATTCTGGGTGATAACTGCCGGTGCGTTATTCGCGGGGATTGCTGGGATTGCAAGTTATATTCTTACACCGGTAACTTTTGGGTTGCACCGTGCTGTGGGGACATATGACCAGCCGAATGCATTGGCGACCTATCTAAATATAACCATGCCGTTGACACTAGTATTTATGTGGGATAAAAAATGGATAGAAAAACTTGTAATTGCTGTATCGCTGGTAATACAGCTGGTAGCGATGGTATTGACATTATCCCGCGGAAGTTGGTTAGCTTTGGGGGTAGCGTTGTTCTTCGTTGGGTTGATAAAATATACGTGGAGGACTGTTGTGATTGCCGGGTTGCTTATAATTTTAGGATTAACCTTTTCACCTGATATTGTGATGGACCGGGTAAAGTCGTCGTTTAATAAGTTTGATTCCTCAATCCAGGCGAGGTTGTTGTATATGAACACCGCGTTCGTTATGGCAGCGGATAATCCGTTGACCGGTGTAGGGTCAGGGAATTTTCAGTACGTTTCTACCCGGTATAATAACGGTGCGGAATTTCCTGAGATGGTGCATAACATTATGCTGCAAATCTTCGCGGAGCAAGGGATTCCCGGGTTGATAGCGTATATATGGATGTACCTTGCAGTGTTGTATTTCTGGATCAGTAAATACGAGTGGATGAATGAAAATGAGTTGCAGGTTATTTGGCTTGGGGTGTTGGGGTGTATCATATCTGTATTTGTGAGTATACAGTTCGGTGACCCGTTTGTTCATGGTATCAAGGAGTTGTATATTTTTACGTTTGCGTTGCCTTTTATCATATACGCTAATGCGTTAAACAGTGAGAAAGAAAATAGATTGTGAAAATAGCATATTTTGTTCCTGACTACACAAAACCAGGCGGGATTGAACGTTATGTCCGCCAGCTTGCACGCGGGCTTGCGGAGAGAGCGGATATACATGTTTTTACAGGTGTAGTACCTGAAGATGAACCGTCAAAAATTGTGTTTCATAAAGTGCCGATGATGAGAAAGCCGTTTTTTATGCAGTTATTCACGTTTAGTCATAATGTGACAAACATGATTCTCCGGAGTGAACCTGAGTTTGATATTCTTCATAACCAGGGAGCGAATGCAAGAATACAGGATGTGATCACTGCGCATAGTTGCCACGCAGCATGGGTGGCGCATTCCCGGGGGATTGGTATTAAGGAACAAGTTAAGAAAACGCTTAATCCTTTGCATCATGTGTTACTGGCAAATGAAAAATATAATTATTATCCTGGGAGGTATAAAAAAATCATTGCAGTTTCGCAAAATGTTAAGGATGAACTTGTTAGATATCATAATCTACCTTCTGACGATATCACTGCATTGATCCCCGGGGTGGATATTTCAGAGTTTTCACCCGATAAGTGTAGTTCCATAAGGAATGAATGCCGGAAACGGTTTGGGCTCACACCGGAGGATAAGGTTGTTTTGTTGGTAGCAAATGAGTTCCGCAGGAAAGGTGTGGGGGAAGCTATCACTGCGTTATCACTGATTGGAGATTCTGCGCTTAAACTTTATGTAGTAGGTGAGGGTGATAACGGGTATTATAAACTGTTGGCTCGGAGATGCGGAGTGGATAAACAAGTGCGGTTTGTCAATCAAACAAATCGTATTGTTGAGTACTACAGCAGTGCAGACATTTTTGTTTTACCTACAAAATATGAACCTACCGGCTTGGTTGTACTCGAAGCTATGGCCTGCGGATTGCCTGTGATTATCAGCCGTGTGGCGGGAACGTCGTTTCTTGTCAAGAATGAGAATGGTTTAGTATTGGAAGATGCGTATGATAGCCATGAACTTGCCGCAAAAATTAAAGCACTTGTTTATAATAACGCTGTTCGTGAGTCTGCTCGAAGGTTATCACGGGAAAAAGTTGTGAAGTATGAATGGCAGAATATTGTTGAGGATACCTACAAAATATATGTTGAGGCGTATGAAATGAAGAAACGGAATAGCAGGTAAATTTATATGCCGGTACCGCAGTTGGTTGCGTTGAATACTTTTACGCGGTGGGCCGGCGAGCTTATCGTAAAACTTGTATGGTTCGTATTTTTTATACTTATCGCGCGGTTTCTCGGGGATGAACGGTTTGGGTATTTTACGTATGCCCTTGCGTTATCAAGTTTTTTTGTTACCTTCACAGACCTCGGGACTAATACGTTCGCTGTAAAAATTATTAGCCAGTCCGCGGAGAAGGCTAATAGCGTTATTTCCGATATTTTGAGTATAAAATTTGTTTTGAGCTTACTTGTACTTGCAGTGTTTGCAGTGGTGGCATGGCTGAACGTTCAGACACGTGAATATTACCTGTTTATTTTACTGATCTGTCTTGCATTGACGATATCCGCGTTTCTGGATGTATACAATTCATACTACCGCGGAATTTCTAAGATGTATTATGAAACCGGGTTAATGATTGTGTGGCGGTTGCTTTTGGCAGTGATCGGGACTGTAGCTCTTTATGTTTTGAACGCCGGGATGTACGGATTGGCGGTAGCGCTGGTCGCTGGGGCGGTTATCGCGTGTATTTTTGCTGTGGTGTTTACTGCATCAAAGCTGGGGTTAAGATTGATTAAGCCGGAGTTCAGGAACTGGTACGGGATTATTGTTTCCGCGTTTCCACTGGGTGTAATTATGATACTTGGCGCTGCGTATTTTAAGCTTAACGTGGTCTTGCTTGGATGGTTAAGGCATGCGACGGAAGTGGGGTGGTACGGTGCGGCGTTCAGGTTTGTTGAAGGGTTGATGTTTATGCCGTCAGTATTTATGGCGGCGGTGTTGCCGTTTATTATAAAATATTTTGCGGGTGAACAGGAAAAGTATAGCCGCGCGTTTACTAAATCATTATTATTTATGTTATCGGTTGCACTGCCGATGGCGGTTGGGATGTTCTTATTGTCAAAACAGATAATTTTGGTTTTTTATGGCGTAAAGTTTGTTAATGCACATATTGCGCTGCAGATTATGGCGGGGATACTGTTTGTTTTTTTTATGAATGAACTGGCGTTGTATTATTTAATATCGGCTAATAATGAAAAGTTGGTAGTCAGAAATATGCTTATCTGCGCGGGGGTGTATCTACCGTCATGTTTTGTGATGATAAGTTTGTGGGGTTATCTTGGAGCGGCAGCTGCGTTGCTGGGTGCTCAAATTGTGTTATTAATTATGAACTACGTATTGTTATCGAAAAATGTGAAGATTACTATAGATAAAAAGCAAATAACAGGGATTTTGTGGGCAATACTAATCATGTTTTTTGTGGTACGTTTATTGCAATTGAGCGGTGTGCATGTATTGATCAATGTCGGTATTTCTTCCATAGCGTATTTTGGCATGATATACTTTTTCAAAGTTTTTGAGAATGAGGTTAAGATGTTGACAGAATTATTATGGAAAAAGTTGGTGTGATTATATGAAAGTATTAATCATCTCAAAAGCGTCTGTAGTAGCGGCGTATCATAAGAAGTATGAAGAAATGGTTAATGCCGGGGTTGAGCTTACTTTGGTGATACCAAAAAAATGGGGTGGAGCCGTCCCTGAATCACTAAATAATCCGTTGTTTAAGATAATACCCTTACCCGTGTATTTCAGCGGGTATAATCACCTGCATTTTTACTGTGGGTTGCGTAAAGTGTTGGAGGAAGTTAAACCGGATATCGTGCATATCGACGAGGAGTCGTATAGTTTTGTTACGTATCACGTTATGGGGATTAAAAAAGAATCTGTGAAGGCAGTATTTTTTAACTGGCAAAATATTTATAAAAGGTATCCGTTTCCGTTTTCGTATTTTGAGCAGACAGTGTTTTCTAAAGCCGATGCTGCGATTGTAGGGAATTCTGATGCTGGTGGTATTCTTGTGAAAAAAGGGTGGAACAAAAAAACGTTCCTCATTCCGCAGTTCGGGGTTGACCCAGGCGTGTTTTTTAAGCGTTCAGATACTGAGATTGCTAAGCTACGCGAGCTGCGCGGGATTGGCGGTAAGACTGTAAATATTGCGTTTATCGGGCGTGTGGTTGAGGAAAAAGGGGTTAAAGTGTTGATCTCAGCATTTGCTGAAATTAAAAATAAAGTGGATGCTAGAATCGTTATCATAGGTACTGGCGGGTGGATGAGTGAATTACAGAAAATTGTCACACAGTGTGGGCTTGGAGAACGGGTTAAGTTACTCGGTAGTGTTGGTTCCACACAGATGCCGGAGTGTCTTAACTGTATTGATATACTGGTATTACCGTCATTGACAAAAAGTAATTGGAAAGAACAGTTCGGCAGGGTGTTGATCGAGGCTATGTCGAGTGAAGTTGCGGTGGTGGGGTCGGATTCCGGTGAGATACCTAATGTTATAGGTGCTGCAGGTGTTGTTGTAAAAGAAAATGATAGGTATGCGTTAGCAGAAATTTTATTTAAACTCATTGATGATAAGGATATGCGCTTGAGGTTAGGTAAGCTCGGGCGTGAACGGGTTATTAGTAAGTACACCCAAAAAATTGTTGCGATGGAAACCTTGAAGGTTTATAACGAGGTGCTGAACGGATGATTATCGGTGTGAACGCGTCGTTGCTTGATACCGCACCCGCAGGGATCGGGACGTATATATACGAAATGTTCAACGAGATTGATGGTATTGATGACGGGAATACGTATATACTATACGGCGGGTATGAACTAAAAAAGTTTTTTGTGAATCCTAAACGGTTGGTGATAAAGGCTGAGTATGCGTTGCCAAGGAATAGTGTTACGCGTATTATCTGGGAACAAACTGTTTTGCCGGTACTGTTGAAAAGAGATAAGGTGGATGTCCTGTTTTGTACTGACTTCTCGGTACCGTATTTTTGGGCTGGTAAGCTGGTAGTTACCATCTATGATCTTAGTATGATGGTATACCCTGAAGTGTTCACCAAAGGTAGTTTATTGTATAAACGCTGGATGGTGCCGTATGCTGTGAAAAAAGCGGATAGGATTGTTACGATCTCGCAGTCAACGGTAAAGGATATTGTTAAGTTTTATTATATACAACCGGATAAAATGGTAGTGGCGTATCCCGGGGCGCGGAACTGCGGGAAGAGCGGGGATACTGATAAACACGCGGTACTTGCAAAATACGGTATTACCGGTGATATTGTTTTGGGAGTTTCAAGTATTGAACCAAGAAAAAATTTTGTTAGTTTACTAAAAGCATACGCTGCGCTTCCAGAGGAATTGAAGCTTAGGTATAAACTTTTGATAGCAGGGCAGGAAGGGTGGTTGTACAACGGGGTGTATGAAGAATGCAGGAAGTTGAATCTTGATAACTATGTTGTGTTTACCGGATATTTAGAAAAAGCTGAACTTTATAACCTGTACTCCGCAGCAAGTGTATTTGTTTATCCGTCATTGTATGAAGGGTTTGGGATGCCCGTCGCGGAAGCTATGGCTAATGGCTGTCCCGTTATTGCTTCTAACACGTCATCTCTGCCGGAAGTTGTTGGTGATGCGGGGATTATGGTTGACCCGCTGGATGTTCAGCAGTTGACAATAGCTATGAGTAACGTGTTAAATAATAGTGTGTTACGCAGTGAGATGGTGAGAAAAGGGTATAGACAGGCGGAGAAGTTTAACTGGCATTCCGCAGCGGTGAGGGTTGTGGATAGTATTAATAAAATGAAAGGGAATATATGAATAAAATTGTTGTCATTCTTCCTACTTACAACGAAAAGGGTAATGTTGAGCCTATGACAACGCAGATACTGCAGCAGAATGATGGGATTGATGTTCTTATAATCGATGATAATTCGCCTGACGGGACGGGTGAGATTGCAAAAAAGTTGAGTGAGTCAAATCCAAGGGTTAAATTTATCTCGCGGCCGGGGAAGCTCGGGCTGGGAAGTGCGTATTACAAAGGGTTTAGGTATGGGTATGATAACGGGTATGACTACATTTTTTCGATTGATTCAGATTTTTCGCATGACCCTAAGTACTTGCCGGAGATGATAGCTGCTATGGATAACGGTGCGGATTTAACAGTGGGTTCACGGTATGTTCCCGGCGGGGGGACAAAAAACTGGCCGTTGCATCGCAGGTTATTG
>JBBAAG010000091.1 GCA_041658405.1 Elusimicrobiota bacterium | reverse complement strand
CTGTACCCAGTGCGTATTCGGGCTCCAGCTACTGCCCGTCCATGTGTATACGTCTGATGTGCCGTTGTAACTCGAGATCTTGATCTCTACCTTGCTTAACCCGCTGTAGTTGCCGTTTGCCGTGCCGGTAATGGATGTGAGGCTCGATAAAGACGTGTTGTTTGACGGAACTGTTATCTTACTCACCGGCGGAGTGGTGTCATAGTACAGTGTATACTTCAGGCTCGGTGTTTCTTCGTTGGCAACATCGTCTGTGCTCCATGTGCGGATACGGTATTCTTTGTCGCTTACCCAGTTTACGTTCCCGCTGTCCGGATATTTCCAGCCGCTCCATGTAGCCGTCACCGCCGTTGCTGTAAGCGTTGTAACCGATACACTGTTAAAACCGCTGCCATCATAATATTTGCTGTCAGTATAATTCTGTACCGTAAGTTTTACCACGCCGCTGGTTTCCATCCCGACATTGTTATTGTTCGGCCCGGTACGCGGATTATCCGCTGCCGTACCGCTGATGTTTGAAGATGTGTTCAGGTACACCGCAGGGGTTGTTACGTAACTCTCCGGCGCTGTGGTGTCATATATAAACACATTAGACGATGTGCCGGTGTTATACACGCTCTGCCAGTTCCACGCTCTATCCCGTGATTTTGTTACTACCAAATATTTCTTGCCGCTGGTATAGGTCAGCCCGCTGTCAACGTACTGCCAGCTGTCCTGGTATAAACTAAAATCAGATGCGTCATTCGAGGTTGAGATCCATACCTGCCCTGCCCACCCGCCTGTAGCGTTGTAGTACGATCCTGCGGTTAAGTCCTGGACGTATAATTCCACACTAGCTTTTTCACCCGGGCTCTGGTCTTCATATGTACCGCTGAGCGTGGGTAATGACGCGTATTCACCGGGTACTGCTGCCGTACCAGCAGGAAGGACTACCGTTGAGGTAGGGAAGTTTGTGTCATACACAAACACAAGGCCTGTACTTGCCGTACCGTTATTACCGGCTTTATCTATGGCATATGTCTTCACCAGATACTCGTGGTTTGTCTGGAAGACCAGTGTTCCGCTGCTCCAGGTTGTTGTAACATTGCTGCCCGCAGAACTGTTATTGGCTGTCAGCCAGTTGTTTTCGCCGGTTACGCTGAATGTACTGCCGTTCCACCACGGGCCGGACGGATATTCCTGTAGTTCATACTTAACACTGTTAGCGTTGATACCGATATTATCTTTTGCCGTTCCTGTGATACCGGTTATACTGTTATAATGCCCGCTGCTTAACGGGTACGTAACATAACTCGAAGGTAGTTCTGTGTCATAACTGAACGTGTTCGATGACGTACCGACTGTCGCCCAGGTCTGCTGGTTTCCCGCGGTGTCACGCGTACGCGTTTGCACTGTATATGTATAACCATTCTGTAACGCAGGTGTCGTTAACTCCCAGGTCTTCGTTGCAGCTCCACCTGTTAGTGTCGCTGTGCTCCACACTATTCCCGCTGCGTTAAATGTGCTTGTGCCGTTCCAGTACATCCCGCTTACAGTTTCACGTACTGCTGCTTCCACTTCGATTATGCCAGATACACTGTCGTACGCGGTGCCGCTGAGCGTTGCGATGCTCTGCGTAGCTGAACCATAGAACCCGCCGTTTACAGGTAAGGTCAACGCTGCGGTCGGACGGGTAACGTCGTATGTAAACGTCTTTGTCTTTACATTTTCTTCGTTCCCGGGTAACGGCAACGCATTATCCGAGGACCAGTATTTAAGTTCATAACTATGCCCGTCTTTCCAGTTCGAGTTGCTCACATATGTGCTGTACCAGGTCGCCCAGCTGTCAGATGTCTTTAATGTCCATGTACTTGCTAATGTTGCTGTCCACCCGCCGCTTATGCCGTTCTCCCACCACTTATTCTCTTCATCCGCACCAGAGGTTGTGTCTTTGTATGTCATGCTTACCGTACGCATTCCGCTCTTTAACGGCCGCGTGCCTTCTAGGTCAGCGCTTGTACCACTTAACGTTGGTAAATAGTTTACGTATGTCATCGTGCTCGTCGGTAAGGTAACATAACTCTCAGGCGCTGTCGCGTCATATATAAATGTTGAACCGTTTACGTTGTAGAAATCTTCTGTGTTCAACGCTGCATCACGGCCGCGTACTGTTATGTAGTAACTCGTACCGCTAACTAAATCACTGCCCGTAAGACTCGTGTATTCCCAGCTCTTGGGTACTCCGCCTGTGGGTGTTATTGATAAGTAGAACGCCGCTGGCGCGCTTTGGTTAAACTTATCGGACTCAGTCGCACCGCTTCCGCCGTTCCACCAGCTCATCAACGCGTTGTTCCTGATTCCTATATGCACGTTTGATACCCCGCTGCCGCCGGTGGATGCGTCCGATGATGTTCCCGTAAGCGTGCTCAAACTTCTTAAGTATGTTCCCGCTCCCGGTGAAGAGACGTAACTCAACGGCGGAACGTTGTCATAACGGAACTGCAAACTTGTGCTGTAATATACTTGATAGTTACCCGCATGGTCCAGTGTGCGGCTCATCACCTGGTACTGTTTCCCTACTGTCCAGGTAAACGTTGCTCCCCAGGTGCTCCAGCTGCTGTTACCGCTTGTGTCTATCTGAGGATAACTGTACCATGCATTCTCCGGAAGGATCTCGTCTTCATTAGTACCTTCTGACTTCCAGCTGTTTACGCTGTTATCATACCACCGGCCAATGTCCATATCTTTTATGCGGATGTCTACACGGCGGATACGCCCTACACTGCCATCCGTGCTTGTACCGCTGATGGTATCTAAACTGCGTTCATACGCAAGATTTGGATCCTGGATTGTTGACGTCGGTAGGCTTGTGTCATAACGGAACGTGTATTCCAGTAACGTGTTCGTTGATATGTTTAAACTATTATCCTTTGCCCTGGCCTTAACTAAATACAGTTTATCCGTCACCCAGGTAGGCGTGGCAGCCGTATGCGTCCAGTTAGAGCCCTGCCCGCTTGCGCTGAACCAGTACGTCGTGTTCTGCGTAAACCCGTAGTTCGGCGTGTCGGGTTTCCACCAGAATCCGCTGACTTCCGTATCCTGTACCGCCAACTGTACTATGCTTAATCCTGATACGTTCGCCCCGGGATCCGCTGCCGTTCCGCTGAGCGTTGCCAAGACGTTATGATAATGCGTTGAAGGGGTTTGCAGGTACGCTTTTGGATACGTTTCATCCCATGTGAAATAACTCGTTACCCATCCGCTTAGCATCCCCGCCCAGTCATCTGCTCTTACGTGTATCTGGTACAACTTACCGTCATTGTATGATGGGCTTGTGTAGGTCCACGGATTCGTGGACGTTGCCACTACCCAGCTGCTAGTGTTCACCACCCAGCTCGTACTGCCCGGATGCCAGTAACTGTTATCAGTCTCGTTATACAACCGTGTATACACTTTATCCACACCGCTGGTTACGTCCCAGCTCGTTCCCGTTATCGTTTCAAGCGTATTCGCAGGGCCGTGATAATTCGTCCCCGTATCCGCAGGAGTGTTTATCCGCACCATCGGCGCCGTGATGTCATACGTGAATACCACAGTACTAAGAACCGTATCATAATTCCCTGCTGTGTCCAACCCGCGGCTTATTATGCGATACGTTGCACCGTCTACCCAGCTTACATTCGTGTATGTCCATGTGGTGTGATAATTCCCGAACCCGCTGCTGCTATTGCTTGCCTGTACCCAGTGCGTATTCGGGCTCCAGCTACTGCCCGTCCATGTGTATACGTCTGATGTGCCGTTGTAACTCGAGATCTTGATCTCTACCTTGCTTAACCCGCTGTAGTTGCCGTTTGCCGTGCCGCTGAGCGTAGCTAAAGACTTTAACTGGCTGCCGTCTGTGGGTATACTGATTTTACTTACAGGATTTGTCCAGTCAAACACAAACACAGTACCTGTATCCCAAGCCTCAGCATTACCCGACGGTAATGCAGTATCTAAACCCTTTGCTTTTATTCTATACAACTGGTCAGATGTAAGGTCTGATTTCAGGAACGGATGTGACCACGTGGCATTAACTGAATATTTAGGATTAAGTTCTTCACCAACAAAATACGCACTATTAACCGTCCAAGACGATCCTGTCCAATAATATGTAGTACCCGTATCATCAATCCTGGATAATTCTAACTGCACAGTCGCTGCACCGGAGAGATTATCCGTAAAACCACCCTGGAGGTCAAACGATTCTGCAGGATTAAGCGCCTGATTTTGTTGTGCAGGATATGTTATAGTAGTCTGCGGTGCTGTCACATCCATTAAGAAACTTAACGAAGCTACAGCAACTGTGAATATACTCTGCTGATTCCCGGCAGTATCCTCCGCACGGATTTGCGTCGTATAAGTATGGCTATCATTTGCAACATCCATTAACGATGCCGGCGTTGCGTATGACCACGATGAAGTATAAAGTGTTACCAAATTCCAGCGTTGCCCGATCTTCCATCCGTTTGAAGCATCAGACGGTTGTGCAGTTACACCGTCACTCCAATACCGTTCACCACCGGAATAATTATTATCTTTAAGAGAAACCCTTACTTCTTTCAATCCATCGGACGGCGAATCAAGCATTGTCCCTGAAACCGTTGGTAATGCACTATACACAACACTATTCGACGGATAAGTAACCGTAGCTGTCGGTGTAATCAAATCATACGTAAAATCAAAACCATTGGATGTAACACTATTTGCCGGTTTAGCTTTATCCAATGTCCATGTGGTCAACCTGTAAGAACTCAGGTTTTGCCAGGTTGGGGTTGAACCCGAGAACTGCCAATGCTGTGGTGCAACTTCTTCCGGATAATACGTTGCTGCAGTCCATGTAGAATAATTCACCCACTGTTGTGTCAACCCATTCCAATAGGTTGCCCCTTGCGTTAAGTCACGGATTTGCAGCATAACATTCAACACACCCGCAAGCGCGTCAGTCGCAGTACCTGATAATGTCGGCAGATTATTGACATACGACTTATTCGGTAATACTAATCCCGCTGTGGGGTTATGCGAATCTTTCCATACAGTATAAACCGCATTTGGCGCTACCCCTGGAGGATTACCGTCATATTCAGAAACGTTCTGGTCACTCTTGGCTTTTGTCGCAAAAGTATAACTTGACCCATGAACAAATGTCAGCGATTCATGGCTGTAACTCCATGTACTCAACGGTGGCGGCGGAAGGATTACTACCCAAGTTGAATAATCCACCCATGTACTCAATGTATGCGACCAGTAATAATTATCGCTTTCACGTTTTATCATAAGATCCAACCGCACAGTTTCCGGCGATGAACTTGCCGTACCCGCGATCGGGCTGATCAGCTGGTAATACCCTTTATCCACTGCTGACTGCGCAGCGAATGTATTTATCACCGACGTTGGCCGTGGAGGTTCGAGCCTGAAAATCTTTGTGGAGGACCAATTACCCACATTCCCAGCTTTATCAATTGATAACGCGCGGATATCATAATTTGTATAAGACACCCAATCAACTACTGACGTATCCCACACCCATTCAGTTCCATTCCATGACGCCCAAACACCAGTAGAAGTATCGGTTATCCAATCGTTATACGACCACACCTGATCATTATCCTTACGCTGTAGTTGCACCAATACTTTATCCACTATCCCCAGGGTTTTAAAATCATTTGCTGTACCGGATATTGTAGGCATTTGGTTAGCCACATAATCTCCGTATGTCCCGCCTTCAGGCCCGAGCGATGCCGGGTATGATACATACGATATTGGCGCGGTAGTATCGAAAACGAAGTAGTTAGTTGTACCCCACGCAAGATTGTTCGCATTATCATACGCACGGCAGATAATGGTATACGACGAATCGTCTGTCCAATAACTATTACTTAATGTATAGCTCCACTGATAACTTGTTGAAGCGGTTAAAGTCAACGTTGTTGAACTCCAATGAATCGATGTTACACTACTAAACGAACTTCCACACCAGTAATAACTATCAGTCTCGCGTTTAGCCGAGAACTCAACTCTTTTAACATCGGACGGTACACCGTTGACACAAATTGTAGGATCATTAGCCGTCCCGCTAAGCGTTGTCAACATCTTCACCCAAGTATTATGTTGAGGTTGATTAACACTTGATACCGGTGTCGTGTTATCGTAATAATATGTATTTGTAGCATATCCAGTTTCATAATTCGGCCCACTGGGTTCCTGCACTGCATCCTGCGCACGTGAGTTTATATAGTACGCGTACCCGGTCTCCCATATACCATTAGCAACAGTTATCTGATAATTACCGCCTGAAGGAATAGCTTCCCACGGCCAGTCAGTATCTGCTCCTGCCCAACTGATACCGCTGTAATAAGAACCGTCTGAACGTTTAACCCTGAATTTAACTTTAGTAACACCTACGCCGTTATCCGGATCATTTGAGGTCCCGGTGATTGTATCAAGGTATGTTGACCGGTAATCATTCGCTGACGGATAATACATTAACGATACCGGCGGAGTCCAATCTAAACGGAACGATGTGGTGGTCCACTGCGACAAATTACTTGCGCGGTCAATTGCTCTGGTATACAATTCATATATCCCGCCTGTAGTCCACCTGCTTTCTTCACCTAGCCTTGTATAGTCCCATGCAGTCCCTGCCGGTGGTGTTGAAGTCCAGACAATACTGTCATTTTCAAACCCGACCGGCTGCGGAGTTTCACGCCAGTATTTTGTATCATTTAGCCGCTTAATCGCAAACCTTATCTCGCTAACCCCTGCAGGCCCAATATCTTGTACCGTCCCTGTGATTGTAGCTAACGATGAGTAATAAGTATTATTTTCAGGATCAATTACTGCAAATTCAGGTACTGACTTGTCAATCTGAATTGAAACTTTTCCAGCAACATTACCCGACCCGCTACCTTCAACATTACCTGCTTTATCATTCGCACGCGCTGTAATCTCATAACTTTCACCTTCAACCCAAACATCAGTTGAAACAGACAATGTCCATCTACTTGTTGCAGGAGTCCATGTATCCAGAGTCAACCATGCCTGTGCGTCATCACTGCTCCACGTTGGTGGCGTGGTTTTGTTGGTCAAGTACGGCGGTGACGACCCGCGTTTAATCTTTATTCTCACGCGGTCCGATGCAAGTAAACCTGTCCAGTTAGCTGTCGGTGAATCCGCTGCAGTCCCTGAAATTGTTTCTATTATACCGTAGAACTGCGACGCGTTTGTCGGATATTCAATGTATGATACCGGCTCTGTTTTGTCGTATAACAATGTAAACGTAACCGACGGATCACCAGTATTTATTGCGGAATCTACCGCCCTTGAATTAACCGAGTATTCATGCTGGTCAGTCCAAACATCAGCTTCAGTATCAATCACGTACGACCAGTTATTACCCGGAGTTGTTACATTAAACCATGTATTTCCACCTGCGTCGTTAACCCAACCCGTACCACTATAATATGTTGTACCTCTGGTTACATCGCGTATGCGTAACTGAACATTTGTAATACTGCTTACCGCATCATTTGCAGTACCTGAAATAGTAGTAACCGTATGTTGTTCACTCGCTGTCGGTAATGTTACTTCAGAAGTTGGCTTAACATCGTCGTATATAAATGTATGGGACGATATCACAGAAGTATTAACCGCATTATCCTTCGCCCATACTTCCACCATAAACGTTTTACCGTTAACACTTCCCGGTTTCCAATCAAAGTTAGCGGTGTAGTACCATGTAGTATTAGTCAGTATACCTTTTACAGGAAGATTAGCTGAACTTGTATTCCACCCGGTACCAGTCCAATAATATGTTGTCTCCGTTGTGAAATCATAACTTATTCTTACAGTTACAGTATCTATTCCTGATGTATAACCATTAGCAATAACAGTATTATCCGCAACTGTACCTGAAACAGTTGCCATTGCGTTGTAAGACAGATTACCTGTAGCAGGGACAAGAACCTTTGTTACCGGCACTTCGTTATCAAATGTAAACGTGTTTGAGTCATTACCAACAGTAAACGTTTGGCGTATATTCCCAGCATTATCTTTTCCACGAATCACAATCGAATATTTCTTACCACTTACCCAGGAGTCATCTTCCGATGCGCCACCCGGAGGGTTGGTGATACCTGTAAACTTCCAGTTTTCTGTGTCGGTAGCAACACGCCAAACAGCGGACGCATTAGGATCTTCTCCCAGGAACGCTGTACCGTCCCAATATTTACCGTTAAGCAAATTCTGTGTCCGTACTTGTATCTCCGCTATCCCGCTGAAATCATCAGTTGAAGTACCTGAAACCGTAACTAAAGAATTATAGAATCCAGTATTCACAGGTTTTTGTATATAACTCACCGGCGCCTCGTTATCAACTCCAAATCTGTTATACACCGTTGGTGATTCAGTATTACTGGCAGTATCTACAGCTTTAGACCATATCCTGTAATATCTTCCACTAGGCCAAGTAGGATTCGGTACATCTGTGTATGTCCACGCAGCCGATGTTGTATAAATTTCCGCACTTGTTATCGTCCAGGTCGACGTATCAATCCACCCGTTTTGTGTCCCAGCCCAGTACTTGTTACTTGGTTCTGTTCCGGTAGTTTCAACATATATTCTTACATATACCTCTTCTATCCCCGATGGAATATCTTCCGCTGTACCAGACAAAGTTGGTAACGTGGTATAATTCAGCCCATCTGCAGGTGTTTTAACCCAGGAATTCGGCGGTGTGGTATCAACACTGAAGTTACGGGTAGGATCATCTGACTCCACATTTGCTGATGGATACTGAACATTATCCGTCGCTTTTGTACGTATGATATAAGTGTAGGGCGTAAGCCATGTGGAAGACGATATTTCCGTAAATCTCCAGGACTTAGTTCCACCGTCGGTACTATAAATAGTGGTATCACGCCATTGTATTGTATTTGAAGTTACAGGGAAAGTTGAACCATTCCACCATCTTTCATCTCCAAGACCAGGATAATTAACAACTTTGATTGAAATCTGTATCCCGCTGACCCCCGTAGTCGCGTCATAGGCAGTCCCCGATACTGTTGACAAAACATCTGTTGTACCGTTATACCCAGTACCTTCTACTGGGCGATACACAAACGAGTCAGGTTCAGTATTATCGAACACAAACGTTACTGAACTTATGATAGATTCATAATTATTAATATTATCCGCAGCACGAACTTTTATACGGTACTCAGACCCGCTTGCCCATGCATTTGTTAATGATGAATAATTCCAGTTTCCACTCGCCAGAGTAGATGAGAGCCACCATGTACCGACATTTGTCCATGAAGAAGCTGTCCACTGATATGAATCCGAGGTTCTTTCTAACATAACATCAACCTTCTGTACACCCGAATTCGTAATTCCTGTTGCCGTTACGGGATAATCCAATACTGTCCCTGTGATTGTAGCTAACGCTTTGTACTTACCATTATCCACCGGCGATACAAAGAACGATTTTGGTTCAGAAGAATCATAGACGAAGTATCTCGTACAATCTTCTGTCTGTTCATTACCCGGGCTGGGTAATGCATTATCCTGAGCATGTGAAGTTATCCTATAACGTTTTCCATCCTCCCATTGTGGAATATTTGTTAATGACCATACTTGACCGGTGACTTCCAGATAATTTGTTGTACCTGTCAGTGTATCCCAATCGTAACCAGGGTTATTGAACTTCCAATATTTATCAGCAGCAATATCGTAGATAGTAAGTTTTACCTTATTAACTCCGCTATAAAGTTCGCGTGTCCCTGCAGGATCCGCAGAAGTACCGGTGATTGAACTTAATGAACTGTAATACGCATTAGTCGGTATAGTTATTGTTGATACCGGCGGAGTATCATCGTATATGAACGTACTACCGTATACACTATAAAAATCTTCTGTGTTCAGCGCTGCGTCACGCGACCTTACTGTTACGTAGTAACTTGTTCCGCTGACTAATCCTGTAAGTGAAGCATATTCCCAACTCCGCGGCTCACCACCGGTTGGTGTTATCGACAAATAAAATCCCGGAGGTGCGCTCTGGCTGAACCTCTGAGATTCATTTGCACCGCTCCCAGACCACCAAGTATTTAATGCATTATTGCGAATAGCTATATGGACATTTGTAACCCCGCTACCGCCAGTATCAGCATCAGTGGAAGTACCCGTAATACTCGATAAACTGCGGATGTATGTACTATTTGCCGGGCTTATTATCTTCGTTATTGGACTTAAATCGTCGTATCTGAACAATACACTTGTACTATAAACTGTTTGGTAATTGTTTGATTTATCCCTGCCGCGACTCATAACTTTATACTGGTTCCCCAGTGTCCAGGTGAATGTCGCGCTCCACGCGCTCCAGTTGCCCGAGGTGTTCATCAGAGGGTACGTAAACCACGCATTTTCAGGTAGTATCTCATCAGTATCAGAACCTTCGCTCTTCCATCCCTTTGTTGTATTATCCCACCAACGCGTAATTGTCTCGTTCCATATCCTCACGCTTACTTCGCTTACTTCCCCAGGTGTGTCCGCTCCCGTGCCTGAGATACTGGCTAAACTCTTTTCGTTGCTTAAGTCAGGGTCAGTTACCGTGCTCGTGGGCAGGCTCGTGTCATACATGAATGTGCATTCAAGAACGCTTTCCGTTG
>JBBAAG010000090.1 GCA_041658405.1 Elusimicrobiota bacterium | reverse complement strand
TAGCGGAACAATACAAACCGGACACAATAATCCTGGATGTTAATCTGCCCGACACGGACGGCTGGGAGTTATGCCGTAGGTTAAAACAGAACCCTGTAACAGAAAACATACCCGTAGTACTTTATACTGGCAAAGCGGTAAGCCCTGAGGAACAGGTACGCGGATTGGATGCCGGCGCGGAAGATTATATCGTTAAAGGAACTGACAACGATATTGTCCTTTCTCGGGTAAACAAAGCTGTTACCCGTGGAAAACAAGGTGTAATGTTAACCTACAAACGCGGCGGGTATGAGCTAAGCGCGATGCCGTTGGGTGTAAAAATAGGGGATAGGTTTATAGAGCTTACACTGAAAGAGTTTAAGTTTATCCACTTGCTGTTAAACAACTACGGCGAGGTTGTGTCACGAACTGAGTTATACAAGTCGTTGTTTAACTGCGAAGAAAGTATAGGCAAGAAAACCAGGTGCTTGGAGATCCTTGTACGCAGGGTAAGAGTAAAACTGGGTATAAAGACAAACGATGATAGTATTGAAACAGTTATAGAAAAAGGCTACCGGCTAAAATAACGTGGTTTTCTGTTATAAACGCCAATATGCCTTTAGGTGTTACATATTTGTAATTTGACAAATGTTATTATGTCTACTATTAATGTAAGTATGGATTCAAACCGCTTCATTGAATCGTTGTACCACAGGAATCTGCAAGTAATGTTGTATGTGAGAATAATATAAGGGGATATTTTGTTTGAGTTGAACTTTTTAAGTACTCAGGTGTCTAATATAGTAAATGGTAAGAACTGGGGAGAGATGAGTCTAATAAAATATTTAGTATTAATTTTACTGATAATAATTGGTTTTAGTAATACGTCTTATTCACAAGAATGGATTAATGAACAATCAATAATTGCTTCTGATGAAGAAATAGTAAGAGAAACGGAATTGGACATACCACCAAAGCAACAAGGTATCGGTTTTAATACTCAAAATTCTGAACCGATACAAAAGACAAACATTATGGATAAAGGCATAAAAATTAGTTCGGGTTCTGTTTTGGTACAGGATAAAATCAAGGGTTCTACTTCCCCGACGGCAGTACATAACCCGGCACTGGTTAAAGATAGTTTTTGGAATAATATATCATTTGACGCAAGTTATGGTATAGGTTTATGGGGATGGTATCAGCCTTCTTACTCTTTTATGAATTTTCTACCTGTTGCTAACCAAGTGAATACAATAACATTGTCTGCTAATTATAGGATAAATAAGTATGGACTTCGGTTGAGTGTAGCAAACAGTCAGGGAAGCATTGAAACTGGGTTTGGGAGGATACAATACACACTACAACCTGAGTATTTTCAAGAAGGTAATATAACAAAATATGTTAATAACAATTCTGCTTCAATTATTCCTATATATTATTATGACAAAAATGCATTTATTGGGGCAGGTATTGAGTATAACAATTTTGTTTTGGATTACGTGTATTTTTTCGAAAGAGGGACTTGGCCCACTTACTATAGATATAATTTTGATAGGAAAACAAACGAAAGCATATGGAGTTGGCAAATAGTATTTGGTTGGGAAAAGAACCTTTTTGGATATTTGCCAATAATGTGGATGATAACATATAAACATTGTAATTCTACTGTAGAAAAAATGTACGTTGATATATCCGGCATTCATATAAATTTAGGAATAAGATTTTCTGGAGGCAAATAATGAAAAAACTAAATGTTATTATTCAGGTCATCTGCACTCTGTGTTGTAATGCCAGTTTTGTATTGTCAGAACAACCACATCCAATAATATTTATTCATGGACGAAACAATCCATATGTTGAAAATACACCTATTCAATATTGGCAGGGAATAGGTAGTAAATTTGCAGACAATACTGCTATGACGAGAATAATAAGCGAATCATATGGAGGGTATACAACTGGTAAGTTAGATTGTACTAGTGAAACAGAGCTATCATCAACAAGTGAAAAACGTAAAATATACAATTTTACATATTACAATAACGATTGTGGTTGTATTGGCAGTCCGCCGTCTGCAACTGATATTAACTCACCTTCAGTTTATCCTTTTGGGTCAAACGGCGAAATATGGTTTTCTCTCGGCGTGCTTGGTGGTATAAAAGAAAAAATGAAGAAAATAGAAAGTTATACTGATCGTTGGAGAGAAGCGCGACATGCCGAACGGTTAGCGGCGTTTATTGAAGAAGTCTTAACAGCTACGGGGGCTGATCAAGTTGACATTGTAGCACATAGTATGGGTGGGTTGGTTTCCCGTGCCGCAATTAAGTGGTATAATTTACCCGATTCTAAAGTTCCTGTTTTTCAAAAAGTACATAAATTGCTGATGCTCGGAACACCAAACAATGGAGTTAATAAACCCGACTTTTGGTATGACTTATGGAAACAATTTACTTACGAAAATTCTATGGATGGCGAAATATTAGAGATGGATGCAAAAACTATATTCTTTGACAAAAATACTGGTCAAACAGGTTCTTATTGTAGCATACTAAATACAGGTGACTGGGCTCAAGGTGTAAAATACGCAACAATAGCCGGTACTCGTAAAGATAGCGGATGTTTATTATTTCCTCAAAATGATGATATTTTGGTTAACCCTGACATGGTATCTCTTCCCGGAGCTGAGTTTAACACTGTTGCGGGATTTAGTCATGGAACAACAAATGAACCAAACCCTGTTTGTGGAGGGAATACTATTGTAAAAGGCGAAGATTCGTTGACCTCTTCAACATTTACTACTGACGTTATAAAGAAATGGATCATAGATGATGTTGTTCCTGAGTTCGTATATTATCGTGACAATAAGTCAGTAGTCAAAAATTATGAAGTTCCAGCCGGATTAGCTGGATTAGTAAATATAAGTATTTCCGGTACAGGTAGCAATGACACTACAATTGTTAATTTGAACGAAGGGTATCGTGAAGCGGGTACTTACAGTTTTGGTTGGGATGGAAAGAACGATGATGGAGAGTATTATTTTAAAGACCAATCAGGGCAACTTGATATATATAAAGATTATGAATATAGCATCACGATAACTACGAATACTCTTACAGGTGGACACTCTACTGAAATAATACCTGTCGCACAGTCGCAAAGTACATTCAAACTCGCTGAAATCCCGCCTTTATTGTATGGAGTAGAAACCAATAGTCCATTTAACGTTAACAAGCCATTAGAAATAACCTTTCGTTTGTCCGAACCATGTTTTGTCACAGTCAATATTCTCGACATGAATAACCAAATTATTGAAACGATAGCTGATAATAAATGGGTTGAAAAACATAAAGATTCTGTTGTATGGGACATACGAGACAATAATGGAGCAGCTTTTCCAGTAGGGGATTATAAGTACGAAATCAGCGTAATGGATGCATGTCATAAATATGCTCCGAACTCGGTTACCGGTACAGTGCATAACAATGTTGTTCCAAACGAAACCGGTACAAATCTGAAATATTCTCAAATCTATAGTATGGAACTTGTATATGCACAACAATTTGAGGGTAGCGAAGATCATTATAGTGTCATAAAAGTTGAAATGCGGGACAATATAGTATTTCCTCAGATATATAAAACGAAACCGCTAGTGGTAATAAATCCAGGTGCTTATTCCGGTGGTCCGATTGCAAGCTATTATTTCTATGAAATTGATTATCAACCAAATGGAAGTGGCTGGGCAGGATGTATTATTAAAACATATGTGTACTGGGTGTTAGAGAATAAGGACAATTCGAATGCTGATAAATATTATTGGAGAGGAGGGAAACCTGAAGATCTCAGGTATTCATATCGTATATACCCAACGGATAAAATATGTGATAGGTTGGAAGGAGAAACTCCTTTTAGTGATGAGCATTATTTCAAATCTCAAAATTTTAGTTGGTCGCGACCAAAATATTATGAAGGGGTACCGCAAACCGAAAAAACAGAAACTGGGCAGCTAAGTTTGGATCCGACTATGACGGGCTATGTAATTGGTGATTACTTTTCATTTTATTCGGGACCTAATCAACTAACAAAAAATGAAAATATATCTTTCAACAGCAACACATTAACACTTTCTGTTACGCTTGAACCGTTTCAAAATTATGATCCATTTCAAAATGCGTATTACAATAAAACATTTTATATCAAAGCCTCCATTCCAATAACAGGGAAGATGAGTATACCATATGTTCCACAAAATACGAATCTGACAATAAATGTTCACTCAGATACTCATCCTTCAGAAACAATTTGGTATGCCAATAATAGTCCAGTTATTTCATGGAATGATCCACCTTATCAAGGCTATAGTTATGGCATAAGCCAAAATGACAATGCAGTGCTTGACGCCTCGATAAACAAAAATGTCAATTCTGTAAATTATAAAAATCTTTCTGATGGGATATGGTATTTTCATATAAAAGCATTAGATTGGGATGGTAATTGGACATCTACCTATCATTACAAAATACGAATTGACGCAAATGTTCCGTCTATACCAATACTTGCTACTCCACAAGATGATTTATCAACCTCAAACTCTGTTATTACGTTTTCATGGTCGCCTTCTACAGACATTAATTCCGTAAGTTATGAACTACAAGTATCAAATAACGAATATTTATCAAGTCCACTAATAAATGAAACCAATTTATCAAATATATCCTTTACACCAACAACTAGCTTAAGTGATGGAATTTACTATTGGCGGGTTTGCGCAAAAGATAGTATTGGGAATAAAAGCGAATGGTCGGATATTTATACATTTACGATAGATACAGCCTTACCGGGAAAACCTATACCATTGAAACCGATAGGATATTTTATAAACAACGGTATTGATACCCAAAAGTTTACCTGGACGAGTGTTACTGACATTTCCGGAGTACAATACGAACTAGTAGTTGATGAAGACGAAGGATTTATATCACCTGAACTACACGAAGAAAATGTATTAGAAACTGAGTTTTTACCGTTCGTCGCTTTGCCTGCTGGTATATATCATTGGCGTGTCCGCGCGATTGACGCTGCGGGAAATATCGGCGAATGGAGCGACGTGCAAACATTTTCATCCGTCCCATTGCCTTCAGCCGGCGCCAACACCCGCGCGGTGGCTTTGGACGCTAAACTTAATAAGTTGTACATCGCGAACAACACCGCTGACCCGTCGTTGTACATCTACGATCTCGACCCGCAGACTGGTATTCCGACACTTGCATATTCATACTCGTTCGATGTCAAAGCGGAGTGTTACCTTTCGTCGTTAGTACTTGACCCTGTAGACTCGCGGTTATACATCAGCGCGTCAGGCGGAACGCAACCGTACAACTTGTTGTTATGCACACTTGACCCCGTAACAGGGTTACCGTCGCAGGTAATAACTAATCCGGACGATACGAAAACAATAATTTCGCATAACATATATTTTCCTTCGGCAGTAGAAAGCATGGCGATGGACTACGTAACTCGCAAACTGTACGTTACTGCGCGCGATAATAGCGGGCAGATACCGGAAACCTTGTTCGTATACGATATAAACCCTGACGGTGCGTTGTCCTCCCAGCCGCTGCAAAAGTTTCAATTGGGTGTTATGCCAAGTTCAGTAATAGTGGATAGTGTCCGTAATAAATTGTATGTAGGCGAAGGCAGTGGCGAGGCCGGCGCGGTATATGTTATTACATTAGATAATGGTAACATAAAAACAACGGACGGGCAGCCTGTATTTACGAGGTATACAGTAGGCGACTTTGTATCGTCGTCAGTCCTGGGTATAGTAAGTAACAGGTTGTACGTAAGCCTTAAGAACGCAAACGGGCCTGATGTCGTGGTGTGTACATTAGACAATACCGGGAATATTATAAGTTATGACAACAACGTAGCAATAGGCACAAACGGTAATTGTGCGGAATCAATGTATCTGGATTCTATCCAACGAAAATTGTATGTGGGAACAAATACCGAACCTAACCTCTATGTTTACACACTTGACTCATCAGGATTACCTACTCAAGACACACCGCAGTCGTATTCGCTGGGGATAAATACTGTTTCTATGGCATACGATCCTATGAAAAACAAATTGTATCTTGGTAACGATAGTACTACCAACAACGTTTGTGTATTCCCGACAGGAACAGGTGAATACAAACCAATCGCAGATGTAACAACAGAAGAAGTTGACGGCACGCATTTATCACAAATATTATTGAATCCTACGAACGCGCAGTTTGTTTACCTTGACGGTGATATCCAAGACTCCGGCGCGTATGACGGTACAAAAGGGTGGTACCGGTACAGCAACGGTAAATGGTACGACAATTTAGGAAATATGTTTGATACACTCCCCAAAGTACCGTTAACCCCGGGAGATGTTGATAAAACAGTTAAGCTCACCCTGCTTGATGGCGCACGGCCGGGGTATTGCAATACATCTATTTATGAAGAAAAAACAATACCATTGGCAACCGCAGCGGATAAACGCGTGCCGGTAGTGTCAAACTTTGTCATTTCAAATCCCAACGTTCCTGCAGGAGAAAACGTGTATTTGACTTATACGCTTGACCGTTCGGCAAACATTGAACTCCGTATAGACAACATCGCTGTGGCAACCCAACCCGGGTGGCAGCGCGCGGGGTATAACAGCCATAAATTATTAGCGCAACCACTCGCCTCGGGAACGCATAACGTAGAAATTACCGCGAAAAACGAGGACGGGGATAGCAATACTGCGCAAACAATAGCATTCACAATACTTGGTCCCGACTTCCCGGCTGTCAAAAACGTTACCGCCAATCCGTCTGTGCAGATAGGACAAACTGTAACTATTGCATACACTTTATCAGGTACTGCTACGCCGCTTACCGGGTCGCTGAAAATATATAATCCCGCAGGTACCGTTGCACAATCGTATACCATAACAACCTCCGGCAGTCAGCAGTGGACGCCCACCGTTGCGGGGGTGTATAAATACGAACTAACGTTTACCGACGCTAGCAACCGCGTTGCTGCGCCAGTTAGCGGTAAAGTAATAGTATTACCAACAACGTATCAAACAACTGTGGCGCAGGAACTGACAGTATCCTCGCCGGATACAGTTGTTACAGCCAAACCGTTGTTACTTGCAAACATGCCGGAACTAATGTCAGGTTTATCTGCGTGTAACACTGAAGATCTATATCCCGTCAGCCGGGCGTACTCTCTTACCGGAACGATCCCACAGGGAAGTAAAGGTTACGTATCAGTCACCTACGACCCCGAAAAGTATTCAGGCGATTCGTTAGTAATCTGCAGGTACAACTCCGCGTTAACCCCGCCGTGGGAAGCTGTGGGTGCGAGCAGTGTTGATAAAGTTAACCACCGTGTGGTAACCGAAATTACAAGTACGTCATACTACTGCCTGTTCTCGGATACCCGTAAACCCGTGACTAATTCAGCATTTGCTGGGAACAAATACGAAACACCCGATATTAAATATTTGTCATCAAACGCAACAATATCTTTAGGTTATTCTGATAACTTAGAAAACGGTGTAGAATCCACCTCCTATCGTTTAGGCATAACCGACTGGCAGCCCTACACCGTGCCGGTTAGCGCAAGTGATCTTTTCAAAGTTGCAGTACCTTCGGGGTGTGTAGGGTTATGGACTTTCGACAGTGTCAACGGTACCACCGTATTTGATGAGTCTGGCTATAACAATAACGGTATTATCAGTGGGCAAGGCTCTACGCCTGTACTGGAAACCACGCCCCGGGGTAAAGGCTTGGTGTTTGACGGTGCGGATGACAGGGTTATAATCAACGACTCAGCATCACTTGACCTTACCACGGGTGTATCGTTGGAATTATGGTTTAAACCATCCCTCACCCCGCCGTTTGTATACAGTGCATTAGTGTATAAACTTGGCAATAATAACGTCCCGGGGTATAACGTGTATTACCGTATAACCTCAGACCAGGGCTTACCGGATAATGTTGCATTGTTTATGTTAACCACCCCGCCAGCGTCGTATAATAACAGTACCGGTGTAATCCCTGGTGAATGGAACCACGTGGTGGTTACCTGGCAAAGCCGTGAAGGCGGTGACCGGTATAAACGTATATACATCAACGGCAGAGAGAACCCGTTAGTCCGGCAACTCTTCAACGGTCCTATAGGCACGAATAACTCGCCGTTGTATATCGGGGTAGATATCCTCAACGGTAATCCTTATAGAGGCGTGATTGACGACGTTGCGGTATACAACCGCGCATTAACAGCGGAAGAAATATTTATGCGCTACCAAAACAATCAGGGGATAGCATCAATTCTGAGTTACCACAGTATCGACCGTGCGGGGAATGTTGAACCGGATAACACTGTTAATGTAGCACTGGACAATATCGCGCCGGTAACGCTAGTGAAAACCATTACCGGGCCAAGTTTTGTGGTTGACCCAATGGAAAACGCGTTACCTCCTGAATGGCAGGGTGTGGAGATAGACACCAGTGTGCTTGCTGATCCTACCAGTGCGTACTATGATATTGAAGCCGGTACGTTGACGTTACTTGGCCAGGCAGCTGTTGCGGGGTACATATTCAGCAGTAACCCCGGGCATTTGATACCGCTTAACATCCCGGGTAAAACTAACCATTACTATGTCACCTCTGAGACACAACTGGAGATAGTATCCGCAGATATGCCCAGTGGCGCTAATATAGTGAACTCGGGGTTAAAATCGTTTTGGTGGAAAGTAAAGGATATTAATGGCACAGAAAAACAGGCGGGGACGGTTGGGGGTGGGAATAATAGTGTCAACGTATGCCTGGAGTCATTAGATGACGGTGAGTACCAGCTTTCCTCTGCAGGTGAAGATAATGTCGGGAACCAGGAAGAAGTTGCGGTACTCGATCATTTGTATCTTGACAATACCGCCCCGGGTGCGTGGTTAGAGTTATGCGGTAAAACCAGGATTATAGGTGATACCACGTATGTCGGTACAACCACACAGTTTGTTCTAAGCGCCTATGACGGTACTATTGGCAGCGGTGTGAACACGCTATACTACGACGCGGACGCAGTCCTTCAACCGGGTATACTGTATGAAAGCAGTTTTTGTCTTGGAACTGCACAGAACCCTACGCTGGAAACCGTTACCGGTGTATCCGGGGTTTGGCATTTAAACGAACAGTCGGGTACGGTTGCTGCGGACTCCACCGGGCATGGGAATACAGGGAGTATAACCTCATCCCCGCAGCGTGTAATCGGGAAGTACGGTACTGCGTTTAAGTTTGATGGTAAAGACGATTGTGTACGTATCCCGCATAACAATACATGGCTGAAGTTTCCCGGGGTATCCTTCACAGTATCCGCGTGGATAAACCCGGCTACCTACACCTGTACGGGTGCGCGTACAGACGGGGAGAACGCGTATTTTGTAAGTAAAAGCAACCATTTTATGTTGGAACTTCGTGAAGACGGGATGATAGAAGCCTGGCTTGGGACAAAAGGTTTTGCGAAACTAACCTCTAAAACCCGTATCCCTGTCGGGAGGTGGTCGCATATCGCGATGGTATACGACCGTAGTACACAGCAGTTTGTATTATACGTCAATGGTAATGAAGAAAACCGTATGGCTGCAAACCTAAACACTACACAAACTATTTATGACTTAACCTTTGGCGCGAAGTATGCCGGTCAAAATTATTATAACGGCATACTTGACGACGTTATGGTAAGTTCCTGCGCGTTAACCCTTTCTGAACTGCGTGCACAGGTAAACGGTATTAACGGATTGAACTTAACCGACGGCATGCATGAACTAAAATATGTTGCAACTGACTATCTTGGCAATAAAGGGCAGGAAGGTAGTAAGACAGTCATCCTTGACCGTAAAGCGCCTGTGGTAACTATCACCAGCCCGGTTGGCGGTGAAGAATTTACGCCGGTAAACCAGGCGATTACCATAGGGTATAGCGTTAGTGATAACTATGACCCCGCCCCGGAGGTAATATCCGCGTACCTTGAATTACTGACTCCCGATGGCAGTACGCCGGTTGTACCGCCGGTGAGAGTTGATGTACTAGGGAAACAGGCGGTAAGTATTCTTAACGATATCCCCGCGGGGTATACCGACAACTACTGGCGGTTAGTATTAACCGCGAAAGATTGGTTTGACTCCACCGCCTCTACCTCTACGGGTAAGTTTAGGATAATCAAAGACGTACAGCCGCCGCGTACCACCGCATCAGCCGGGATGCCGAGTATAACAGAAAACGGTGTGGTTTTAATAACAAGCCAAACAAAATATGTATTGTCATCAGTTGACGATTTGGTTAACGTGAACGACGCTGCGGGGTTGGGTGTAGCGGATACGAAATACCGTATCGCAGTACCCGACCCTGTAACCCCCGGGAGTTATACCGGCGAATGGCGAGACTATAGCGCTGGGCAGGAGATAGAGTTTGTTGACGCGCAAAACGCAGCGTTACCCGATGGCGTGTACAGGCTTGAGTACTATAGTACCGATACTGTTGGAAACAAAGAAACAGAGCAGGGCATTAACATAATCGTGGACAACACCCCGCCTGTGGTAACGCTTACTTCTCCGCTGGATAATACAGTAGTAAACGGTGTGACATCAATAACCGCGGAGGTAGTTGATGCTAACACAATAGGCAAGATTGAGTACTACGTTAACGGTGTTTTAAGAAACACAATAACCAACCCCGTAGTCCAGCCCATAGCGTCAGTGGGTTGCAGCGAAAGTTATAGCTGGGCTACCCTCGCAGAAATTGACGGGCAGTATAGTCTAAAAACAAAGGTATACGATAAACTCGGTAATACCGCGGATAGCGCAGTACCTATAGTTGTGGTGAACAATAACGTATTGGATATCCGTAATACCGGCATAAGCCCCGCGGAGTTTAACCCCACCCTCGGGCAGGTGACAGATATTTATTACGAACTCACCGAACATTGTAAGTCCGTGACGGTAAGTATTAAAGGCGGGAGTATTGTTGGCGAACTTAAACTCGTGGATTCTA
>JBBAAG010000089.1 GCA_041658405.1 Elusimicrobiota bacterium | reverse complement strand
CCCGTACCGGAGAACACGTATAAATCAACATATTTTATGTCCATCAAAACCGTACCACAACTTTCTGTTTAGTCAACCACATGGTTAACCATATCATCAAAGCAGTCCACAATACTGCACGCAGAATACCCAAAATCCCGGAACTCATAAACATAAACACACCGGTAAGTTTTGGCATAAAAGTTCCTAACCCTAACGCCAGTAAAAGCGCAACAATTGCTTCGGGCATCAAGTATGCGAGTAACGGATTATTCGCCGGAGGAAGGACAATATCTATAAACCATCCCCTCATCTTCTTTTGATCAACAAAGTAGTATGTCAAAACATAAATTATCACACACGTTCCTGAGCATACCAGCACCCAGCTCGGTGTCGCGCCGTTCTTAGATATTTTGTAGAGATTACCCATTAATAACCCTGAAAGCATTAACACACCGCCGATACTTAACGCCATCTTCATACGTTCCTCAAAATCGTTATTTACGATATACAATACCATCGCGAATAATCCTAGCCCAAATACCCACCAGAGTACGGAGGTATCTACTCCGTTAAGCCGGAACAGTACGGCTTCAAGGAATCCGCTGATAAGCATCATCCCGCCGAATAATATTATAAACTTTACCCGCTGATCAAAAGTATCAGCTTTTGGCTGGTCACCTGCGCGTGATTCCATAAATTTTTGGAGTACAATCCCAGCCATCACTAATGCCCCGTGTGTTCCCCTCGCGCGAATACCCAGGAACGGTACCCATTGGTCAACAAATTTTAATACACCTGTCGCATGGCCGGTGTATATCATTAGGAATAACGGCACCCCAAACGCTAATGCAGTCAAGTTATTACGGAATACCAGGTAATACAGTCCCGCAAATAAGTACGCCCACCCGATCGCACCCAGCATTTGCCACCACCGCGGGTCAAGTGTCCATGCGGGATATGTTAACCCTTTTTCCCCAAAACTTGTATAGGTGAATGATAAAAATATCAGCATCACAAACCCGAACCCTTGTAATGCTGTATATACAACCCTTTTTTTGTCCCACTTAGTTTTATCTGTCTGCGGATAGTTTATCCAGATAAGGATTACGGAAATAAACGCGAGGAAACCCCACCAATCCTTTGGCAATAACCCTTTTGAAGCATTGTAATAGTCATAGTTTACCCAGTAAAACCCTGCAATAAGTATAGACACAGCACGTGATACTACCCGCCAGATAAGCTGGTACCACGTATCTCCCCGATCTATACGGCGGTCTAACGCCAGGGGTATTGCCATCCCAACAATAAAAAGGAATGCCGGGAATATTATATCCGACATCGTGATACCCAGTGCCGGCATATGCTTCAACCATTGCGGAATATTTTTCATCCTGAGGTCAAATATATGATTAACAAAAATCATTAATACAATAGTTATCCCTCGAAAAACGTCAATTGACAAAACCCTTGGTGGTTTTTGTTCCAAAAAAAATTCCTCCTATAGTATCTACTTCAACCCGAACTTGCTTAACGATTCTCCGTGTTTACCAAAATATTCTTCAAATACTTTATGCTCGCCGGTAAAGTATAGTACCAGCACAATACCCGCCATTGTTAATGATAGCATCGTGTTTGCCAGTAACTGGTTTTTCATCACGCAGTAGTACATAAACGCATGTGATGAGTTGTTCAATGTCATGTGCGTAATTGATACCACCCAGATATTCCGTGTTTTTATGTATACATACGCAAGAAAGATGAACGTACACACTGACCCTATTCCCAGGACAATAATATTACCCGTAGTTTCCCAAAGTTTAAGTTCTGCCGGCATCGGTATAATTAACGCCATTGGCGCATTCCAGAGGAACCATATCAATCCGCCTATAATAAAGCCTGCAAACGGCGATATTTTATAGAGTTCCGGGAACATTAACCCTCTCCACCCGAATTCTTCCGCAAATCCGGTTATCACACCCGGGAATATATTGAGAACAGTCAACCCGCCAAAAAAATACGTTAATAACATCATCGTAGGCGTCACGCCTTTTGGCAGAGATTCCTCCATAGTTTTTCCCGTGGATACAATGTATTGTTCTAGTTGTTTAAGAAATGCGCTGCCGGTAAAGTCCCAGGTAACCGCTCCTGTGAGTGTGTAGACAATAAAAATGATTAACGTTATCCCCAGTGCCGTACACCAGAATACCAGATAATCCTTCAACTGTCCGAACTTAAGATGCGCATCCTCAAACCGTTGCGGATGTATAAATGCGCGGACAATTATTGCAGCAAGCGTTGGTGTAAGCATATAAAACTGCGCAAGAAAGTACGCTTTTTGTCCCACAACTTTTATTGTAATAAAAAACATCGCGCTTATGATTACTACAATTGCCAAAAAACTTGTTAGAGTCCTCTGTTTTTCCCAAATACTTGTCAAAACCTTCATTTTTTTACTCCAAGTTTCGGGAAGTCAATCACACTGTTTTCACGTCTTGCCTTATCCGCGAGAAAACCTGTTAAATGCCCATATACCGAATCCTCAATCCCGGTATACGAAATTGACGGTTTTTCGCCGCTCATTACATTCACAAAATCAGCTGCCAGGCGCAGGTCGCCCCCCCCATGCCCGCCAAACGCGCCATCGAGGTTACCTTCATTCTTTAGGTCAACCACACGTTCTTTAGTTTCATACCCCGGGCGGTGGTCAATATGTCGGACCACAAACTTATTTTCGTGAAGCACGCCCTGTATCTCACCGTGTGTCCCGAGAAGATGTATTGACCTTGACGGCATAGCTGCACCGCCAACCATATTATGCGAAGCAGTGCATCCATCAGTAAATTCTATCATCACAGTCTGGTGGTCAACTGTATTATTATCGCAACGCCACATACATTTCCCGAAATTGCTGTTATTGAGATGCTTAACGCGATCCATAAACGACGGGTTTTTTAGATGCTCAATCCCAGCCCAAACATACGCGCTCCAGCGGCCGGGATGGTCAAGATAATGCTTTTTCGCGGAATAGTCGCATTTGGGTTCAATCTCGCAATCAACTAAACACCGTGTCCCCGCACCTTTCGGCATTTTTTGGTTATTAAAATACATGTTTGACCCGAAACTTGATACGCGTTTTGGCGCAATCCCTGACTTCATCCAGGTAATCATATCAAGGTCATGGCAGCATTTTGACATTAACATCGTTGATTTACACACATCTTCGCGGTTCCATTTTCCCCGGACAAAACCTATACCCATATGATGGTAACTAACGTGTTCTACTGTTTGAATATTCATTACTTCACCGATCTCACCCGCAGCAATGAGTTCCCGTACTTTGGTAAGGAACGGCACGTACCGCAGCACATGGCAGATCATTACCCTGCGTTTATACTTAACTGCGGTATCATAAAGTTCCCACATTTCCTTTTCGTTAGTAGCAAAGGGTTTCTCTAACAAAATATCATACCCTCGTTTAAGCAGCGGTATTGAGGTTGGTACATGCTGGATGTCCATCGTACCATTGATTATACAATCTGCTTGTTTCGGTTTTTTTGCCAACTCTTCCGCTGATTTAAAACACTGTTTTTCGGTTAAGCCATAAATCTCGGCAGTATGTTTTCTCCGGTGTTCACTGGGATCGGCTACACCAACGATTTTAAGTTTATCCGGATGATGTTTTGAATACCCGGCATAACATAACGACCTGTGCCCTGCCCCTACAATAATTGCGGTTACCTGCTTCTTCTTTGCCATACAACTAATCAACCTTTCTAAAAATCTTCAACGTTAACTACTTAAAGTGTTTTGTTAACTATTCAACAAAACAATACTTTGTTGTTTTACGTTTATTATCGGGCTGTTTTACAATATACCTGCCATTATACTTTAAATATGTCCCGTAATGTATAAACCCTCCTGTAGGTACTCCTTTGGAGTTCAACCACACCGCTGCAACCACTGCGTCAGATACTATACCGCCATTATCCTTACCGGTATCATTACCCGCACTTTTTAATGTCCCTGCCAATCGGGTAACAACAACTTTTTCTCCGCCAGAAAGCCCAATTGATATGATACCATTATCAATCTCAGGAATTTCAATATTTTCACTGGTATTACCTCCGCGGTGGACACGCATCGCGGTTATAAACGTATGTTTATCTAATGGCACACCCGTATCTGCTGAAAGATGCCATTCGTTGAGTTCAGGGTACAACGGATTTGGCGGTGTTTCATAGTCAGTAACATCAAATTTTAGTCCAGAAGGGTACAAAAAGTCAGTTACCACCCCGGCTTTTTCGGTATCCACCCCAACTCTTTGCCGGTCAATCACAAACTTTGCAGGTGCGTGGAGTAACCATTGCACTGTTACCGGTGAAGTTGACAATATATCATCAAAAATAATGAATGTTTCCGGACGTATAAACAATATTCCGCGGTCAAACCGTTTTATCCTTCCCTGATACGTTTCAGGGGTTACGCTTCCCGCAATATAATCCACCTTTTTTGAATGGTAAAACGCGCGGATATTGCCTTTTGCCAACCGGGAACTCACCTGTTGCCCTATACCATCGATAAGAATACAATTATCTGATTTTGTCTCTTGTATCCACTTTTTGTGATGACTACTCCCATGAACGTCACGGTGGCTGCTTTTAAGGAATAACGGCTGGCCGTAGGCGGTAAGGAGAAATGCGTTCTGAGAGTTATAACCGTGTGATATACGTCCTATAGGGCTTGACTTAAACTGCAACTGCACATTTTGTTTTCCATCGGTAAGAGTTGTATTCAACACCGCAAGCCCTGTCCCGTTGAAAACACGTGATAACGGCAGGACTGCTGGTTCATTAGGTTCAACAACAGTATTCATAGATCCCAGTACACCCATAGGGGTAGATACTTTAGCACTGTCTTTAACTGTCCGCGTACTACCACCTCCTGCGCTGTACCATGCCCAGTACGGATTACCGATCTCCTGCGCAAAAGTTCCAACCACGCCGCGCGCGGAAGAATATACACTTGATTCTTCAGCTTTATCCCCGAATCCTCCACAAGGCGACTTTGGCGGCATAGCATACATTGGGAAGTATCCAATATTCTTGAAGAACGGTAAATCATAAGCATTGCGGTTCATCAAACTACTTAATGCGCGTAGCCACCATGTTATACGTCCACTATAGGACGACCAGTAGGCTAATCCTTCATGCCATCCCCCGTCGTCATCACCCCAGACCGGGTAAATATTAAAAAAAATGTCGGTTGCAAGGTTAAACCAGTTCCGCGCATCCGGGATTTCGTTATAAAACGCTATTCCTGCTTCACCAAGGAAGTGGTAGATACGGTTAGCATGGCTGGAATACGGACGCCAGGTATGGTTATTGTTCAAGTTTTGATAATACTGCTTTGCACGATCATTCATTTTCGTTTGTATCACTTGTTTTTCATCATCCGTGAGTACCTGATAAATCCAGTCATACACTCTGCTTCCACGATACATATAAATCATCCCAGCCTCGTCGTTATAGTACGACCCCGTTGCACCGTAAGGATCCCAGGACAGAGTGTGTAAGAGTATACGTTTCGCTCCCAATGCATACTTATCATCCTGTTCTATTAGATATATAAACGCCATGAGTTCCGCTTGGGAAAGAAGGCCTTCCACAATGTCATGGTTTCCCCACCACAACTTTTTATCGTTTAGATTATCCTTATTGAATTTACCATTTGGATACTTCTGTGGTTCAGAGGGTAACGGTATCTCCAGGCACTTCTCTGCGTTAAACACCATTTTCTCCCATGAAATTTTCATAGTATTCCTGCAATACTCGCGTATGGCAGGTAAGTTTTCCGTGCGTAACATCAACCGGGGATGTGTTTGTGGGACAAGTTTTGCCATATCTTCATGGGTAGGGACAGGAAATTTTACCGCTGAATTACCTATCGTAAACTTCCGTGTTTTGCTCCAATCTGACACCCCGCCGTTCTTTGAGGTATACCTTACATGCCAAAAATTCGTTCCCGTACTTAAAACTATATCCGGGCAGTGTACGTTACGCTGAAGGCCTGTTATTTCATACAAAATAACGCTAAATTCTTTATCTCGCGCGATCTGGAGGCCATAATTAACAGCATCAACCTGTGGGCGCCACACAAACGGCGGCGGGTTGCGTTTGACAATTTCGTTTTCCGGACGGAAACCCCATTCGTTTTCCATACCGGGGCTATCATTAAAAACGACTGAATAAACCGGCATGATTGGCATAAATATTGTTACTGCTATTAAAAACACATACCGTGATTTCAAATAACATCCTTCCTTTAATCCTTACTTTTTATTCTCCATATTTATTTTAATCCCTTCCGCTACTACTTTTAATCTTGGCAGGGCATACCCAAAAAATTTTTTGTACCCCGCGCATAGATAGGTTTGTGTCCCTTTCGGTAAATTCTTACCCACACGGTCCTTCTGGCAACCGTTATTACAATAATTAACATACTCGCATGAGACACAACACTGCGGGAGAATGGCTTTACGTTTATTAAACTCCCTATACTTTTTGGATTCATACATATCCGCGAGGTTCGATGTCAGCACATTACCCAGGGCATCCCCGGGGTTCACAAAAAAGTCGCAGGGATAAACACTACCGTCATGTTCCACTACCATATAACCTCCGCATTCAACGCTGTACACGCACATTGACGGGCGACCCAGGACAATTTTTTCCAGGATAGAATCAAAATCGCGGATAGAAACGTTTTTATCAAGATTTTCGTGCCACACATCGAAGATGTCACACAAAAACTGTCCATACCCTTCCGGGATTACAGAATAGTCAGTAACATCACTTGTATCTCCAACCTCAACACATGGAATGAACTGCAAGTACTTAAACCCGTTACCTATAAACCACTGAAGAGTTTCCTTACCCTTATCCTGTCCCGCGCGGGAGATAACGGATAATATGTTGTATTCAACCTTATGTTTCTCAAGCATACCCGTAGCGCGGTAAGCGTTACTCCATGAACCTTCACCTACAAAGTTTTTCCGGTGATAATCATGAAGTTCCCCCGGGCCGTCAATACTTAATCCAACAAAAAACTTATACTCCGCAAAAAAGCTGCACCACTGGTCGTTTAACAAATATCCGTTTGTTTGGAACGAATTCGCTACCACCTGGCCTTTAGTTCCGTACTTCATCTGCGCAGCGACGACTTTCCTGAAAAACTCAATTCCCGCGATGGTAGGTTCCCCACCCTGCCACGAGAATACTGAAACAGGAAACCTCTGGGATAATATCTGGGACACCATAGCATCCACGATTTTATCATCCATCCTATGCACTTTTGTAGACGGGAATAACGCAGATTTTTTTGAGTAAAAACAGTAACTGCAGTTGAGGTTGCAGTCCGGCCCTGCGGGTTTTATCAGTAACTGAAACTGGTCCATTATTTAAATCCAAAGATAGCCGGGAATATAAATACCACGATAGCTGTCCAAATAAGATAAACGATCATATATTTCCCGATCCATATCTGTAATACTTCCTGATCAATTTTTTTCAACTGAATCTTTATTAAATTGTACAAGATACCGGCTAGATTGATAAGAATTAATAAGTTGGCTATCAGCACAGTTATACGGTTAGGTGTAAATCCAAATGATTTTAACCGGTATACTGTCGCTGAAAGAGCTATTAAGTCAATAATAAGGGTTAAACAGATAGAAGAAATATTTATAACCTTTTCTACTTGTGATAACTTTTCCATATCTTTTTCAACATAAGTAAATATCGAAATTGCCAAGATAATAAGCGATATTATGTTTAAAATAATAAAAATATTTCTATCTTCAAAAGGGTTTTGTTTTGAAGAAATAATTAATGCTAAGTAAATACTTACAAATATCAACATTACAGGATTAAATATTTTCGCTAAATTATCAATAAACTTTTTTAAACTATCCCTGTTCCTTAATACAAGATAAACTGCCAGTATTGGAGGAGCGGAAACAAAATATGGCCAGGTAAGCTCGGCAACAATATCAGTCCTGAAATGCAACCGGAATATTGATGAAATCAAAACCATGCATAGTAAGAAAACTACCAGAAACCCTGATGACAATATTGTACCTACAACCATTAACTCGCCGTTAATTTTTATATACCCTATCCATTTTTTATAATCCAGCAACGTTTTGTCTTCAAATACTGTCCCAATGAGTAACCATAAAAATAGAGGTAAATCATAAAGAGCGATTAAAACACTCGCCGGATATCTAGTACCAGTCATATTGAGAACATACAAAACATTTATGTATATTACAGTTAACAAAATCACTGCTGAAATTACTATTATATCCCTGGTTTTTGTTGCAAAATTAATGAAAAAGTATATCATAGCCACAATTATAAATGGAAATGAAAAGTTGGCGGTAAGGTATTGGTTTTGCGTATACTGAACACCAAATATTTTTAGGATATCACTAAATTGCAGGATTACCGAAGATAGCAGTATCAATACTAACAACAAAAACGTTTCATTTTTTTTCTTGTCTTTAGTACTATCCGTGTAAAACAGGCGTATATACCAGAACTTTACCAGTTGATTCCCCGGATTTTCTTTATACAACTCCTCAATACTGTTTTTGAATTCAACGGGAGCTTCGCGATAACTTTTTTCCAGATATTCCGGGGTAATAATATTATCAAGTATTTTTTGTTTCATATTATTATATTTTAACAATTATAGCATACAATTGTCGATTTAAAATGAACGATTTATCAATACTAACCACCTTGATATTTGATATAATTATAATTATGAAACCAAACATATTATTCGTATTTTCAGACCAGCAACGGTGGGATACCTGCGGGTGTTATGGTATACCTCCGGTAGAAAATCTTACCCCCAACCTTGACCGTATGGCAAGCGAAGGGGTGAGGTTTAATCATGCGTACACATGCCAGCCAATCTGCGGGCCGGGACGTGCAGCGTTGATGACCGGGAAATATCCTGCGGAAATAGGTTGCCACGTTAACCACCGCATGCTGCCGTTGGAAGAAAAAACTATTGCCCATCACATGTCCTCCGCAGGATATGAAGTTGGGTATATAGGCAAATGGCATCTCGCGTCAGAAGGGCCAAAGAACGGCCCAAACGATTTTGGTATATTATCCGTCCCGCCGGAACGCAGAGGCGGGTTTAAAGATTACTGGCTAGTCGCTGATGTGCTTGAACACACTTCACACTCGTATGACGGTTATATGTACGATAGCGACGGTAATAAACGCGTATTCCCGGAGAACCGCTTCCGTGCTGATGTAACTACAGACTGGGCCATAGAATACCTTGAGAACAGGAAAAATGATAAACCTTTCTTCCTGTTTCTTTCTTATATCGAACCTCATCACCAGAATGACCACAACCATTTTGAAGGCCCACACGGGTCAAAGGATAAGTACAAAAATTTCATCCCACCGGGCGACCTTGTGGATACCGCGGGCAACTGGCGGGAAGAATATCCTGACTACCTTGGGTGTGTAAACTCTTTAGATTACAACCTTGGACGCCTACGCTCAACTCTTGAAAAACTTGGGATAGACAAAAACACGGTGATAATCTATACATCAGACCACGGCAACCATTTCCTTACGCGTACCAGCAAAACATATAAATGTTCCTGTCATGACGGATGTATTCGCATACCAATGATAATATACGGGCCGGGTTTTACCGGAGGTAAGGTTGTGGAAGAACTTATAAGCCTCATAGACCTTCCTCCAACGGTACTAACAACAGCGGGGATTACCCCGCCGTCGTATATGCGCGGTAATGCGGTGCAAAGAGTGGTTAATGGTGATACAACAAACTGGCAGGACGATATATTTCTTCAGATAAGTATCGCCCAGTGCGGCCGTGCGATACGCACAAATAAATGGAAATACAGCGTCTGTGCGTTGGACAAAACCGGGCGTGATATTTCAAGTGATGAATATACCGAAGATTGCCTGTATGACATGGAATCTGACCCGCATGAAAAAAATAATATGGTTACCTCGCCTTCCCACAAAGAAGTAAGGGCAGAGCTTGCGGAACGGTTAAAACGCAGGATGGCAGCTGCCGGTGAAAAAGTGCCGAAAATATTGCCAAAAACTTAAAATTTATGAAACCAAATATACTATTTGTATTCGCGGACCAGCAACGATGGGATACCTGCGGGTGTTACGGTATACCTCCGGTAGAAAATCTTACCCCCAACCTTGACCGTATGGCAGCAGAAGGCGTGAGATTTAACCACGCGTATACCTGCCAGCCAGTCTGCGGGCCCGCGCGTGCTGCGTTAATGACCGGGAAATATCCCGCAGAAATCGGGTGCCACGTTAACGGCCGTATGCTGCCGTTGGAAGAAAAAACTATTGCGCATCACATATCCTCAGCGGGATATAATGTTGGATACATCGGCAAATGGCATCTCGCATCACAAGGGCCGAAGGATGGACCGGATAGTTTTACCAGGAAAGCTATCCCCTCCGATCGACGGGGAGGGTTCAAAGACTACTGGCTAGCATCTGATGTTTTAGAGTTCACTTCACACTCCTACGACGGGCATATGTTCGATATTAATGGGAATAAACGCGTATTCCCGGAGAACCGTTACCGCGTTGACGTTCTTACTGATTGGACAATAGAATTTCTTACATCTGTAAACCATGAACAACCGTTTTTCCTATTTCTTTCATTTATAGAACCCCATTTCCAGAATGATCATAATCATCACGAAGGGCCCCGCGGGTCAAAAGAAAAGTATAAAAACTTTACTCCCCCCGGCGACCTTGTTGATACAGCAGGCGACTGGCGGGAAGAGTACCCCGACTACCTCGGATGCGTGAACTCGCTGGACTCAAATGTCGGGCGGTTACGCAGCACGCTTGCCGAACTCGGGCTACAGGAGAATACTTTAATTATTTACACCGCCGATCACGGGTCGCATTTCCGTACACGTAACAGCGAGTATAAACGTTCGTGCCATGACGGGTGTATACGTATCCCGATGATAATATATGGCCCGGGTTTT
>JBBAAG010000088.1 GCA_041658405.1 Elusimicrobiota bacterium | reverse complement strand
TTTTATCGTTGGGTTCTGGTACGCTGTTAATTCACCGGTAGGGGGTGATTGGACGATAGAGGATTGTTCCGCTGCGCTGGCTTTCAGCATAGTGTTTACCGACTCTTTCGCTTGGTTAAGTTCGAGGGAATATATGGTTAAGTCCGAGGGAAACATTTTTTTGTGTTTTACCGCCGTATCCTCATTATTTATATTGATACGACAACGTTTTTCCGGGATTACACTTTTTGGCATAAAACTTGCTTCTTCTTTACTTCAAGTCAAGTGGGTGTAAACACTTCAGGTTTTGCAGTTTTTACTACTATACTGTTAACCCCAGCACTGTAGAACTCTTTCTCTTCGATTTTGGAAGGTTTGACAACACTCATTAATTTCTGCAAGTTCTTTTGGAATGGTTTTATACCCGGCGAACAACACTTTTGGTTTCTTAAACATATTCCACCTCGTTCTATAAAAAGATATGTACGATTTGCCTACCTTTTCTTTGATAACAACTAGAAGATTTGAATGTTCATATTATATAATATTTTTAATATGTGTTAACTCAAAATACGGTGTTAACCTGCAACAATGAATAAAATAGAAAGTTGGTTATGAAGATTACAATGAATACTAACCCGGCATTCAGCACAAATTTTTATCAATTTACTAAGTACCCGAAAAGTGATTCCGGTTGGGGCTTATCCACAGGCCCGGAGGGAAGGATTTATGTATCAGTCTGCCATGAATGCATCCCCGGAGGAACTGTAATAGTCGCGCGGTATAACGAAACCAAGGATGATATAGACTACCTCTTTGACGTCTCGGAAGTAACAGGCGACCCTGTGGATTCCGGCCGTGCAACACAGTGTAAGATACACTATAGCTTTGTCCCCTCCCAGGACGACGGTATACTATACTGTGCTACGCATTTAAGCGGCCCGCCGATAGATCTAAAAGCATACTCCCCCTGGCTTTTTTGGCATGATAAAACAAAATGTTTTCGCGGGTCAGAACTCATTGCTTATGATACGGTTAAAGACAAAGTTTTGTGGCATGATATTATAATCCCGAAAGAAGGCTGCCGGTGTTTAGCCTTTGACTCTAAACATAAACAATTGTATGCATTAAGTTATCCCCGTGACCATTTTATTATATACTCACTGGAAACAAAAACCCGGCGTGACCTCGGACGTATCGGCAGTATCAACAGCCAGGTAATTTTTTTGGATAAACACAACCGCGCATGGATGACTGACGACTACGGGCATATGATACGTTATAATCCCGATACTGATATTTTGGAACAATCCACGTATGTTTTACCCCACGAACCTTATCAAACAGGCTGGCATTCAGTTTTATACGATGTAGTCGCCTCACCGGATGGTGAGTGCGTGTACATAACAACCTGGAGCCCCGCACCGCGGCTCATACGTTTTTGGCCAACCCATGGCGAGTTCGGTACTGTAGAAGACCTTGGTTGCGCAACACAAAGCAAACGTAATACCGCAATACCGTTTAGTATGTTCCTTGACCACAGCGGCGGTGTAGTGTTCGGTAATGACGGTAATCTGTATTACGGGCACTCACGATGGGATGATGACAATAACCAAAACTCGGATACCAACCGACAATTCAAGAACGCAACCGGTGCGGTTGTGCAGTTAAACCCTCAGACACTTGAACGCAAAGAAGTAGCAACCTTAACCCGCCCGGACGGTGCTGCACAATACATTTCACGCGGTGCAAGGGATAGAAACGGCGACCTATTCTTTATGAACGTCGGGAGGCTACCCGTAGGTTTTTTTAAGATGACAATGCCTGGCCGTAAAGAGAGTAGTAACTCACATTTACCTTTACGCATATGGGGTTAATATATACAATGAAAAACAAACCTGGCCAAAAAAATATTAAAGACATGTTATGGGGCGAGATGACAGCATCCTCATTTTGCAGGGAAGGGCATTTTATGGCATTACAATTAAACTTCCCCGGGATGACAACACCGATCCCAATGAATGAAAGTTATATCACTGCGCTTACCCGCGGGAAGAATGATATTATCTTTGGCGGTACTTCCGGGACAACAGCGCATATCTTTGCAGCGAGTATCCGCAGTACCAGCGGTATAGCGGTAGACTTCGGCGGGGATAGTGTCTCAACTGAATGCAGAGGACTAACCTGTACTTCAGGCGATATACTTGTAGCAGGGGTTAATACCCCCAACAACGGGCGTTTATGGACCCGTAACGCGATGACAGCGATGCCGGATTGCATACAGGAATGGGGTTTTGATGTAAGCCAACCGAAAATCGCGTATAACTTCCCGAAAGGTGAGAAAGTATTATGCCTCACTACCGACACTACAACAGTATTCGTAATTGGGTTGACGAACAAACACGTGTTTATGTTTAACCCAAAAAGTAATACTGTACGCCTATACAACAAACAAAACATTATCAGGCTCACTAACCTTGGTGGCGGTAACGTTGTGGCACTCACTTCAAAAGGAGTGGTGTATAAGGTCGAGACTGACAAAACTATGGAAATAAAGTTCGTAGCGTTAACCAAACTGGATAAGTGTTTCACCAACAAAAACGTGTGTATCAGCAGCAACTCTATAGGAGGAACGTTTTATATTGCTGATGGTAAAGGCAGTATTTATGGAATAAACCTCAAAAAACGAAATGTTAAGAAAGTTACCAGTGCGCATCTCAGGCCTGTAAAGTGTATGACTATAACAAACGACGGTAGGTTATACGGCTTCTGCGGTGATGGTATGACAAACCTTTTTGTTTACACCCCCCGAACCGGTGAATACAAAAACCTTGGAGTTGCGGTATCAGTATTAAACCTCCGGAGGTATGGCTATGAGTTCAGTTGCGCAGTTACAGGCCATGACGGTGAACTTATGTTTGGAGAGAATGACCGTGGAGGATGCTTATGGGCATACTTCCCAAAAATATAATGAACTCAACTACTTCAACTTTTCTTTTAGCGCTATCAACAAATTCAGTGCTTCAATAGGAGTAACAGTATTAGGATCAAGCTTGCGTATCTCTGCAATTACTGATAAATACTCTAACGGGAATAAGTCAAGTTGAGCCACGTTTTCATTTTGTGTATCCTGCAATCCAAGCTCACCGGTTCCCGCCAGAGCTTTAGACGCGGAAGATACCGCACTGTTTTGCTCAAGCGCGTATATAATTTCTTTTGCGCGTTTAACGATAACACCAGGCAACCCCGCGAGTTTAGCGACATGTATACCATAAGACTTATCTGCGCTACCGGCAACTATTTTGTGGAGAAACACAATCTCGTCACCCCATTCACGCACGGATACATTATAATTTTTTACACACTTATACTTCCCCGCGAGTTCTGTTAACTCAAAATAATGTGTTGCGAATAATGTCCGTGGCCCAGCCGGTTTCGCGAGGTATTCCACACACGCCCATGCGATTGAGATCCCGTCAAACGTTGAAGTTCCCCGCCCGATCTCGTCAAGGATAAGTAAACTCCGCGAGGTACAGTTATGCATAATATTCGCAGTTTCGTGCATCTCAACCATAAACGTAGACTCACCGGAAACAATATTTTCACCGCTGCCGATCCGCGTAAATATACGGTCTACTATCCCGATAACCGCGCTTTTCGCAGGAACATATGAACCCATCTGCGCAAGGATTGTAATTAACGCGGTTTGCCGGATATACGTCGACTTCCCTGCCATATTAGGCCCGGTGATAATAAATAACTGGTTCTCTATATTATCCATAACAGTATCATTAGGCACAAACTTTGCGGGTAGCATAGTTTCTATCACAGGATGCCTGCCATCACGGATATCAAGGACATAACTGTCATTAACTTCAGGGAGAACATATCGGTTAGCTACCGCTAACGACGCAAGGCTTTGGTAACAATCAATTTGCGCAATAGTTCTAGCGAGTAACTGTATCTCATCAATAAACTTCAGTAGTTCAGTACGCACCTGCTTAAACAACTGTTGTTCGAGTTGAACAATCCGTTCTTCCGCCCCGAGGATCATAGCTTCCTTTTCTTTAAGTTCAGGCGTGATAAACCTTTCGGAATTAACCAGTGTTTGTTTGCGTATATACTCCTGCGGGACAGACTCAAGATTAGATTTTGTTACCTCAATATAGTACCCGAATACGCCGGTATACCCGATCTTAAGATTATTAATCCCGGTCTTATTCCGTTCTTTAGCTTCAAGTTCAGCCACCCACTGTTTCCCGCCGGTAGATAAAGATTTTAGTTCATCCAGTTGCTGGGAGTACCCTTTCCGGATAACCCGCCCCGAGGTAAGATCTGCCGGGGGTTCATCTACAATAGCTGAGTGTATAAGACTAACAACTTCAGGTAATTCCTTGATTTTATCAACGATTTCAATTACCGCACTATACCCTTCGCTGTTCCTTTGTTGTTGTTCACTAACCAACTGAGGAACTACGGTTATCCCCGCGAGGACAGACCTTAATTCCGGCACTTTAGCTAATGATGATTTTAGGTTAACCACATCCCTGGGTGATGCGATCCCGGAAAATACCCTGCTGACTAACCGTTCGAGGTCGGAGATCGAAGATAATACATCCCGGCAGTTTTTACGCGTAATATTATCCTCAACAAACTCCTTCACTACCCTTTGCCTTGACTTTATCACCCCAATATCTTTTAACGGAAATAAAAGCCAGGTACGTATTAACCTCCCTCCCATAGCAGTTAATGTTTGGTCAATAACGTCAAGCATACTGCCTTTACGGTTACCATCAAAATTATTGGATATAATCCCGAGGTTACGCACAACAGTTTCGTCCAGTACAAGATGATCCGCCAGTGAATACGTTGATATATTCTTGATATACTCCGGGAACTTTAACTGCGTTTTTTCGAGGTACCCCACCGCTGCGGCTACCGCCTGGATGAACAACGGTTTATCTTCAATCCCATTCCCCTTTAAAGCCTGTGGCTGCATCCCAAGCCGTGAAAGCGTATCCACCCCGGTTGAAACGTTTATATCACCGTGGAAATAAAAATTTGTGGGTACATTATTATTCTGGAAAATATTTATGACCTTACTGTTTTCGTTACCCCCCCGCGGGATGATAGCTTCATTTGGTGCGAACCTGCTGATCTCGAGGTTAAGTTTTTGGTAGTACGGATCATTTTGTACTTGGGTACCGGTAAGTTCGCCGGTGGATGTATCAACAAACACCACCCCGTATGACTTATAATCTTTCTCCGGGAAAAACGCAAGCAAGTAATTATTAGTTTTAGGATCAAGAAGGTTATCTTCGAGTACAGTCCCTGCGGTGATAACGCGTACAACATCGCGTTTTACTAAACCCTTAGCCTCCGCAGGGTCTTCAGTCTGGTCACATATAGCTACCTTAATCCCCGCTTTGATAAGTTTTGCGATATAATTATTCACTGAATGATACGGCACACCGCACATCGGTGAGCCATGGCGTGAAGTTAACGCGATCTCAAGTATTTGTGAAGCTTTCTTAGCGTCATCAAAAAACATTTCATAAAAGTCACCCAGCCGGAATAAGAGTATAGTATCGCGGTACTGGTTTTTTATTGACTGGTACTGCTGCATCAACGGTGTGAGGCTTGATTTCGCGGTAGTGTCCATAAAAGAATAGAGTTTACGGCTGAACCTGTTGTGCTGGCTTCTTTAGTTCTTCAATCGTACTATCTTTTTCTTTTAGTAAAGTTTTATACTTCTTCACCTGTAGTTGTAGTTCAAGAATAGTAACCACTATCCCAAAGAAAAAAGATAATAACATCAACGCTGTGATTGGTATAGCGAACTTCCACGCGAAAATAAAGACTTCAGCATTACCCATGCTACCGTTTTGCCAGGTGAGGATTGTAAGTAATAACGTAAACCCCATGATTACTAACATACGTATTGACATCATAAAACAATAATTCCCTTCTCTTAAAGACTCAAAATATATATTCTACCATATAGGAATCAAGGATTATCAAAGAAAACGGTTAACCGGAATTTTACGCAGGCAAAAATTAACATAGAACGTATCACCTCGTTTTATCCTCATGCCAAGCATAATATATCCTTTTGTTGAGCTTTGTGCAAGCATATCATTAAATACAGAAATATTAGACATTGAACGTGTATTAGTGGACAATGACCCTGCTGCTAATGAATATAAACAAGATTCTATATTGTACAGATTTTTTATAGGTTCAATTTGTGCAACAACATCTTCTGGTTCGATGAGATATGGCTTAATTTCCTTCTTCTCTGGTTGAGTGTATGTAAAATTCAGGAACGCAAGTGATGATGAGTAACGTTTTGTTTCGAACTCGCTAGATTTAAAGATAGGCATAGCTTGATATGCAGTATTATCAGAATCACATTCAGCAATTTTTACGACATTACTCCCCTTTTCTTCCTTCAATCCGATACCCCAGATCCTAAATTCTACATCACCATCAATATTAACGTTTAACGGCCGTTGTGAAGTAGTCACGACAACATCTTTCAATGAATTATCTCTCAATACGGTTATGGTAATACTTGTATCTGGCAAAGAATTCAATAATAACCCCTGCGCAGTAAACAATCCATCAATCTTATTACCATAAATATCTATGATCACATCTCCGGGTTCAAGCCCATTTTTTTGTTTTACCGCAACATAACTAACTACCAATTCCCCATTTTCCTTCTCATCAACCCATACACCGAGCCATGGATACACTGGCTCGCGTTTATACATCATTGATCTCAGAGAATGCTTAATAATTCTTAACGGTACAGCAAAACACAAATTATCTGAATACTCACCAAAAGCTTTAGCGGATACTATCCCCACAATATTACCAGATGAATTAATAACCGGCCCGCCGCTATTTCCCTGATTTAACCGCGCATCAAGCTGCAAAAAATGTTCGTAGTGAAACAACCCTCCTGAATTAAGATACCGCCGTTCTTTACAGACCCGTCCTATCGAGACCGTATCCTCTAACGTCAACGGGGATCCTATTGCAACAACTTTATCTCCTAACCCAATCCCTAATTTTCCAGGTTCAAGTTTCAGATAATTAATAGATGCAGTACTGATACTGATAACAGCTAAATCGGTATACGGGTCCTGTTGGATTAAAGTAGCGTAGAATACACGATTCCCATGCGTTATAACCTTGATTTTATTAATATCAATATCCGTATCCATTAATCTTTCCAATAAACTCATATCAAAGATATGATTAACCGTAAGAATATAACCGTAAGTACTTATGAACACCCCGCTCCCGACTTCAACCATTTTTTCTTTTGCCAGCCGTTTGTCATACGTGTTAAATGTAACTTCAAGTTTTACTACGCTTTTTCTCAGTTTATCGAGAAACTCTTTACTAAACTCTGAATTATCAGAAACATCTTTCAACGAGTATCCACAACTACTACAAAAATTACTGGAGGTATTAATCACCACACTGCAACTGGGACATAGGACAGGCTTTACGGATCCTTCAGCAGCAAGTACTAATCCAGCATAAAAACTAATTAATATTAGAATAAAAACAGTGTGTACTTGTTTAGATAAAAAAGATTTCATTAAAAAGTTAAGTCTCCTTCTAACGAATGTATGTGATTACATACAATATTTAGTTTAACAACATGCCCAGCAGCGATACTGCTTTCCGGTCGGAATATTACGGAACACATTGCCCGTGTTTTACCATTACACTTACCGGTATCAGGATTACAATTATCAACCAACACTTCCTGAATTTTTCCGACATAAGATTTAGACTTGAGCTCTGCAACATTGTTTACTACCCGCAAAAGTTTCGCATGCCTACGTTCCTTAATTTCCTGTGGGACAGTATCGCCCCACTTTTCCGCAGCGGTACCAACCCGGGGTGAGTACTTAAACACGTATGCGTAATCAAACCCTATAGATTTCACGGCGGTAACGGTTTGTTCAAACTCGTCTTCAGTTTCCCCGGGGAACCCAACGATAAGATCGGTGGTAACCGCGATCTTTGGTTGCGTATCACGCAGTTTATTTATAAGTTCGTGGTAATGTTCAATACCATATTTCCGGTTCATAAGTTCAAGTATGCGGTTAGACCCGGACTGCAACGCTAAATGTATATGCTCACACAATTTGGGCAATGTTTTGAAACACTCAATAGTATCATCAGAAAGATCTTTTGGATGCGAAGTAAGGAACCGTATACGTTCGAGGTTCGGGATATCGTTGATCTTTGTCAATAAATTGGCGAATGACATATTCCCTGACTTATAAGAATTAACGTTTTGCCCGAGTAACACGATTTCTTTTATCCCGGCCTTAACCAACTTCCCGACTTCGTCCAACACTTCGCTGGAATCACGCGGGACTTCCTCCCCGCGGACATACGGGACGATACAGTATGAACAATAATTATTACATCCCCGCGAGATCGCAACGAACGCGGAGACCCGGGGTTTATCGTTTTGTAATATGGTTTTGTCAGGCGGATATAAAGGATGAGAGTCGTCAGATAGCGGTGTTCCAACAATGTCCTCACCTCGTCCATTTTCTAACAAATCGTCAAACAACTTTCCGAACCGCAGGATATCTTTTGCCGGGACGACGAGGCCGATATGCGGATACTTATGCTTAATTTGTTTTACCCCAACCCGCGCAGCGGCGCAGCCAGTGACAACGATGATTCGTCCCGGTTTTTTGTTTTTCCAAAACTTTAGACGTCCAACCTCGCTGAACGCGCGTTCTTCCGCGTGCTGGCGCACAGTACAGGTATTGATAACAATGACATCAGCGTCAGCGATATTATCTGTGTTCGTGTACCCGCGTGACGCGAAATACCCGGCGATTATCCCGCTGTCGTATACGTTCATCTGGCAGCCGTAAGTTTTGATAAAATACCTTCTCATACCGGTTTAATTACTTCACCCATCCGTACTCGTACCCGGTTTCGTACATCGCAATAATGTTCTCTACAGGCGTTACGGGCTGGATATTATGGCATGGCGCGAGGATATACCCGCCTCCAGCACCGAGGATACGGATATTATCAATAACTTCGTTCTTCACATCCTCAACACTACCAAAGGGCAGTGTTTGCTGGTTATCCACCCCGCCGTGGAAGATAAGGTTAGCACCAAAATCTTTTTTCAAGCCTTCACGTTCCATCCCGCGGCACCGCCATTGTATTGGGTTAAGGATATCCACTCCTAGTGAAATAAGGTCCGGGATAATCTTGCGTACCGCCCCGTCATCATGGTGGATAACATACGCTCCGGCGTCGTGTACGAGTTTCGCCATCTTCGTCATCCATGGAATAAAATATTCGCGTATTTGTGCAGGAGAATACATCAAATCCTCCTGGCTACCCATATCTTCTGCGACATACGAAATATTAACTTTCCCGGGTATAGTTTCAAATATCCTCTGTGTGTTGGTATACGCCAAGCCATAAAGTTTATCGAGGATATAATGCACGAGTTCCGGGTTCTCTATAAGATCAACAAATGCTTGTTCATCCCCGCGTAGATGTTTGTACATAAGAAACGGTTCTGACCCGCCTCCGCGGATAGGATACTCCTCTTTCCCGCTAAGTTTTTCCGGTATCCCGCTGAAGTCCCATAGATCAGTGGTTGGCCATTTATATTCAGCTTCAATTTCTTTTACTGACGCAAACTTTGCTAAAGGATGATTTATACATTCATTGTAAGTACCGGTACCGTAATTCACGGGTTTACGCAATAACCCAAACGGGTCAGCACCATCCGAACGTTTAGGCCCGGCATACCTTGGCCCTACGGTGATCACGCGGTCAATCCGCAGTTTTTTAAACACATCAAGGTCAGTAGTAACGCCGAAATACTTTTTTAGTTTATCCATAGCCTCCGGTGTACCCCAGTAATCCATCGGGATGCGGTCAGGTTTTCGACGGGTTATAACCTGTAACCACCTTTCTTTTGGCGTCATAGTTTCAATAGGCATAATACCTCCTATATTTTTTCATTCAAATGCATAACCTTTTGCCAATTAATCCCCAATAGTTTAGCCGCTGCACGGTCAACTTCCTGAGGGTCATACCCGGCAAGGATTTTGTTAATTCTTGGATAACACTCTTTCCCTCCGAGATGATACTCCTCTAGCCCGATAGTTGCATCAAAAACCGTGAGGTCGGCTTTGCGGTAACGGTTGAGGTCAAGTATTGCCTCCTGCATTCTGTTATGAAACATAGACTTTTTCCAGTGCCCGCCTGCCTGGTAATACTTCGGCGGAGCAAACCCCATCATATTCTTCATACTCCCGGTAAATACTGACAAACTATGAGCTTTCAACATCGGGACTGAGATAATATAACTATCCATTGCAATCTCAGGTATATAGAATTCACGGAAAACCTTATTCCCGGGAAGTGAAAGTTTTATTAACGGTGCGAGGTTAAGGTCAATCAACGGTACCCCAAGTTTTTTTGCAAGTTCAGTATACCCCAAACTCTTAAATACATCCTCAGTCCCGCCATCAGCCTCACCACACCCTTCTGCGATAACAACCTCTGTGTTTGGCGCAACCTTCCGCACGTAATTAACTATTACTTCACAAAGTTCAGGAGGCGTAGTTACCGGCGGAGGAAGGTCAGTTACGAGGTTAGGTTTAATAATAACCCTCTTTTGTTTAGCAATGACCTCACCAGCACCGATTTTATCCAATGCTTCAACTACGGTTACTTCATAACTCTTAAATCCAAGAACAACAATGCTCTCCGGCATAATAGTTTATATCCTCACATCTTCCCTGCGAACATAAGTATGCCGATAACTATGAATAACGACGCTGCACCGTACCGCACATACTTCAACACGTTTTCTGATAATGTACGGTTAAGTATCATCGCCAGTATTACACTAAGAATAGTTACTAACGCTAATGCTGACACCGCACCGATAATTACTTCAAGATAACACTTTTTTGAAGTTGCCATACAAAAACTTGCTAACTGAGTTTTATCCCCTAACTCCGCGAGGAATACAGTAACAAACGTAGCTGCAATAATTTTCCAGTCCACAAAAATAACCTCCTTGCTTTTACACCCTATCTTTGTACTCATACACGCGTTTACACCGCGGGCACGCGTATTGTGTGGTAACATCCTGCCGGTTACCATCCTCACTTATATCCACAACCTCCGCTTGCTCAACTTTTATAAGTTTAACAAAACATTTCCGGCAAAGACGTATTCCCAGTATCTCAGCTATTGTGTAGATAACAAACCCCAGTACCGCAATAACACCTGCAATAACGATAAATGTCCAGAGGAATGACACAAAAACGCTGATAACCGCAAGGATTATCACAAAAATTATTAATCCAAGAATATACTGCATAACACCTCTTTTGTTTTTAGGAATACATCACTTCTTAAATACTGAGGGGCACAACTTTGCGACGGTACACTTCCCGCAGGCAGGTTTTTTAGCGTCACACACTTCCCTCCCGTGGGTTACTAA
>JBBAAG010000087.1 GCA_041658405.1 Elusimicrobiota bacterium | reverse complement strand
CCCTTCTAACACTATGAGAAACTTCGTTTCGCTGTCCCATTTACGATACCCCATACTTTTTTGCCTCCATTTTCCAGAGGCTTTATTCTACCAATTTCTGCTATAATCTTATATGGGAGCAGTATAGTTTTTATTAATAATCTTCCGGATAGAATTTAGTGGTAGTTTAAGTTCAAGAAACTCCTTTATTTGTTCACGGTAAGGATCCAAGCGCCTACTTTTCTTATTCTTACTCCCTTTTGGCCGGCCAAGTTTTATACCCCGTGCTTTCACCGCTGCAAGGCCTTGTTTTGTACGGATAGAAATATACTCGCGTTCAGCTTCTGCGAAGTACGAGTAGATTGCCAGCAACAATTTTGCCTGTGGCCCTTTGGTAGAAAGTTCGGGCTGGCGGATAAAAATTATCTTCACGCCTTTATCATACCTTATTATTGCAACTATATAATTTTAGAAATTCTTCATCCAACCCGCACCGGCTAACAATCATTCCAAAACATTTTACTTTATAATACTCCCCAAAATTTGAGCCAGTGGTTGCGGATATGCGAACCTTTTAGTATAATTATCGTATCTGATAAATAGCATAGTAAAAATAAAAATATGTTTTCATAGGAGGAAGAATAGATGACAAAAAGTTTGAAAGGTACAAAGACAGAGAAAAATCTGTGGGCCGCTTTTGCCGGTGAGTCACAAGCGAGAAACAAGTATACCTACTTCGCAAGCGCAGCGAAAAAAGAAGGGTATGAACAAATCGCAGCGATATTTCTTGAAACCGCAGATAATGAAAAGGAACACGCAAAACTTGAGTTCAAATTTCTCTCGGGTATAGGGAAAACCGCGGAGAACCTTAAACACGCAGCGGAAGGCGAGAATTTTGAGTGGACAGAAATGTATCCCGGGTTCGCGAAAATAGCGAAAGATGAAGGGTTTGACGAGATCGCGAAGATACTAACTGAAATCTCAGAGATTGAAAAACGCCATGAGGCACGGTATAAGGCGCTGCTCAAACGCGTGGAAGGGTGTACCGTCTATAAACGCGAGAAAAAAGTTGAATGGAAATGCCGTAACTGCGGGTATATATACGAAGGTACCGAACCACCGAAGTTGTGTCCCGCATGCGCGCATCCACAGTCGTATTATGAAGAACAATGCGAGAACTACTGAGGTTATACAAAAAGTTTAAACCTGTCATCCTCACGCGGCTGGAGGAGTTTAACTCTATATGGCAACGCGGGGATGATAGTTGTATATTCAGTGAGCTATGTTTTTGTATCTGCACCCCGCAGTCAAAAGCTGTTGCCGGTGCGGAAGCTGTAAAACAATTGCAGCAACAAAAGTGTTTGCTAAAAGGTAATTTCGCTGATGTGCGGCTATGCCTTACCGGCGTACGGTTTCCTAATAATAAATCGAAGTATATTTTGTCCGCACAAAAGTTATTCACAGGTTCTGGCGGTGTGCTCAGGATAAAGGATAAAATTGATACTGAAAACATACTCGCAGCCCGTGAGTGGTTCGCTCAGAATGTTAAGGGTATAGGGTATAAGGAAGCAAGCCATTTTTTGAGGAATATCGGGTTAGGGCATAACCTCGCGATCCTTGATGTGCATATCCTGAGAAACCTTGTGAAGTATAAAGTTATACCCGCAGTACCAAAAAACGGTGTGTCCTCCCGTAAAACGTATCTCGGGATTGAGGACAAACTGCGCGGGTGGGCGAATAAAATCAAGATCCCGATGAGCCATCTTGACCTTTTGTTATGGGCAAAACAAACAGGGTATGTGTTTAAATAGTGTTTAAGTTAAAGAAAGGAATTTTTTATGCAACGTAATTTTCAGAAGCCAACCAAAAAAAATAATTTTTTTGATGGTAAACCGTTGAAAGACGCGGATGGGCGCCCGCTGGATCCGCAAAAAGGTGAACCTACAATTATCTGCAGCCACTGTAAAGCCGAGATCCCGCATAAATCAGGGTTTCGCCCGTCAGCGCTTAAATGCCCGAAATGCGGGAAGTGATAATTATCCGGTTTACCTGTAATTATTAAATTGCAAGGGTAACGAAAACGCGGAAGCCCTGAGTTTCGCGATTACTGTTTGGAGTACATCCTTTTTTTGGCAGGAGACCCGCACTTTTGTGTCTTCAATCTGCACCTGTACCCGTAGGTTTAAATCTTTAATAATTTTTACAAGTTCGCGCGCTTTTTCTTTGGGTATACCAACGATAAGTTCTATTGTCTGGCGGACTGTCATCCCGGCAGAACCTTCAAACGGTTTTACATCCAACGACTTAGGCGATATCCCGCGGCTTGCAAGGCGCATAAATAATACTTCGCGTAAAGCTTTCAGGCGGAACTCGTTCTCCGCGACAAGCGTTAATTTTTTTTCTGTACGCGAAAAATTTATGGTTGCCGTACTGTTTTTAAAATCAAACCGCTGCGAAATTTCTTTTAATGCCTGGTTAACTGCATTATCTACTTCCTGAAGGTTTACTTCTGATACAATGTCGAACGAAAAATTGTCAGCCATACTGTTTTGTTCTTCTCCTTATATATTCTAGACTTCTACAAATGCTTCATTCGCTTCATTTTTTGTGCGTTTTCTTTCTTTTACCGATAACTGTGTTTTACGCATGCGTACCGATAACGGCGTGATCTCTACCAGCTCATCATCTTTAATAAAATTTATTGCTTTACCTAACGGCATAGCAGTTGCCGGGGTTAGTATCACAGTAAAGTCTGAGGTTGAACTACGCATATTGGTAAGATGTTTTTCTTTACACGGATTAACACAGATGTCTTTATCGCGGTTATGCTCGCCAACAATCATGCCTTCATATACAGGATCACCGGGTGAAATAAACAATGTTCCCCGGGGTTCAAGGTTGTGCAACGCATAAGTCACAGCCTTACCCTGGCGGTCGGAGATCAAAGAACCTGTTACGCGTTTAGCGAAATCGCCACGGTATTCCTCATAACCTTTTAAATAAGAATGTATGATCCCGGTACCTTTGGTATCAACGATAAATTCGGTGCGGTAACCTATAAGTGAACGTGAAGGTATTGTGAATTCCATACGTACCCTGCCGGTACTGTGGTTGACCATGGTATCCATCCTGCCTTTTCTGGCGGATAATTTTTCGGTGATAATACCGATACTATCCTCACGGCAGTCAATAAACAGGTGTTCAATTGGTTCGTGTTTTTTACCGTTAATTTCTTTATATATTATTAGTGGAGACCCAACGCTTAGTTCAAACCCTTCCCGTGTCATTGTCTCTATCAGTATTTCCATCTGGAACTCGCCACGGCCTTTAATGACAAACTTATTGGGATCCTCTGTGGTTTCCAGCTGGATTGCTACGTTCAACAATGTTTCTTTCAGCAGGCGTTCATATATTTTGCGTGACTGCACAAACTTACCTTCTTTCCCGGAGAAGGGCGAGGTGTTTATGGTGAACATCATGGATAATGTTGGCTCGTCAACGTTGATGCGTTCCAGCGCTTTTGGCGTGTCTTTATTACAGATAGTATCCCCGATTTTAACGTCATCAATCCCTGCAAGGACAACAATATCGCCTTGTTCTACAGATCCGGTTTCCTTGAGGTCAACACCGTTGTATACTTGCAATTTCGTTACTTTCAAAGGTTCAATATTACCGTTTTCTTTCATACAGACAAGGTTATCACTGTTTTTCGCGGTACCGTTGATTACCTTCCCGATTGCCAGGCGGCCAATATAGTCTGAGTAACTAAGGTCGCAAACTAGCATCTGAAACGGTTCCTCCGGGTTATACGCCGGTGCGGGGATGTAATTAATAATTGTGTCAAATAACGGTTTGAGGTTAGTCCCGCGGTCAGCAAGGTTGTTTTGCGCAATTCCGTCTCTGCCGATGGAGTATAGTATGGGGAATTCAATCTGTTCATCCTTAGCATCGAGGTCAATAAACATTTTATAGATTTCATCCAATACTTCTTTAGGCCGCGCGTCTTTTCTGTCAATTTTGTTGATAACAACAATTGTTTTGAGGTTAGCTTCCAGCGCTTTCTTCAAAACATACCGTGTTTGCGCAAGCGGCCCTTCCGCTGCGTCAACCAGTAAAATTACGCCGTCAGCCATGTTCAACCCGCGTTCAACTTCACCACCGAAGTCAGCATGTCCCGGGGTGTCAATAATATTTATCTTTATATCATTAAGCTGGATAGAACAATTTTTTGCGGTGATAGTGATCCCGCGTTCGCGTTCCAGGTCAAGGTTATCCATAACGCGGTCAACAACTTTTTGTTCTTCCCGGAACGTACCGCTTTGTTTAAGCATATAGTCTACAAGCGTGGTTTTCCCGTGGTCTACATGCGCGATAATCGCGACGTTACGGATGTTATTGTTACGTTTAAGTTCTGCCATATATCCTTGTACTCTCGGTATATTTGTATAACAAAAAAGCCCCGGGGTACGGGACTGATTTTTTAACTCATCGCTTATACCTATGATAATATTATACCAAATACAAACGTACTTTAATCACAGTAAAAAGTATATTTTTGGTTAACCACATACTTGCGAACAAATATTTTAATATCATACAATTGATATATGTTTATAAACAAAAGAGCCGTCTTGTCAACAGCACTTATCCTTTTTTGCTTAACACAATCAACAGCGTATCCTGCGGTTCCGTCAATGATAAACTTTCAGGGACGGTTAACCGATAATGCTGGACAGCCGTTGACGGATATTGTTGGTATAACATTTAGTTTGTATGATTCACCAACCGGCGGGATACTGAAATGGTCTGAAATACAGAATAATGTTACGGTTACCAACGGTATGTTAAACGTTGCGGTTGGAAGTATTACGGCTATTACCCCGGAAATCCTTGCCGCGGATGAATTATGGCTGGAGATTAAGCTAGGTAATGATACGCTTAACCCGCGGCAAAAAGTGGCAGCTGCGCCATATTCTATTATTGCAGAGAATAGTAATAAGCTCAGCGGGCGTACCTATGACATGTTTGTATCTACCGGCGGGGGAATGGTTAATGGCGAACTAAAATCGTTGGTTGGCGGTACCACTTTTTATATGGTTCCCGCAGGTGCAATAATTATGTGGGCCGGGACAAAAAGTACAATACCTGTAGGCTGGGTGTTGTGTGACGGTAGTAACGGCACGCCTGACCTTAGTGACCGGTTTATCGTCAGTATCAGTACAAGCGAGGAACCCGGTATTACCGGCGGGGCTAATACTATTGTTTTATCAACCTCAACACTGCCCGCGCATACGCATACAGGAACGACTTTGTCTGACGGTAATCATACGCATTCAATACATCATGCTGGTTCAGGCGGGACGGATTCACGCTTGGCTGTTGGTAAAGCTACCGGCCAATACGACGGATTAATTTCTGAACCCGCGGGTGTGCATACACACACTTTTACATCAAACCCAACCGGTGCAGGGGTAAGTATAGATATCCGCCCGAAGTATTTTAAGCTTGCGTTTATAATGAAGTTATAAGGTTATACCAAACCAGGCATTAAGGTAAAAACCAGCGAATAACATTAAATATTGTATAATATTGCAATATATAGAAAAGAGTATGTTATGCGCAGCCGAACGCCGATAAATTTTGTTTTAGAAACCTGTGTCCGTACACCGGATCTTATCCCTGTTCTTAATAAAACACTTATCCGTAAACATATACTCGCGGATCTTGACTATAAGCGCGGTGATGGGAAAGCAAGCCGCCCACCGGTACAGATAAGTTTGCGTATTACCAATGCGTGTAACCACCGTTGTGCTGTCTGTGGGCAGTTCGGTGAAAAAGGGTATATTCATACGGAAGACGGTAAAAAGTTGTTGAAAACAATGCCGTTACAGAAATATAAGGAAATTGTGGATGAAGTTTCCAGGTATAAACCTATATTCTATGTTACCGGCGGAGAAGCGTTTCTGTACCCACACCTGGTTGAGTTAATGAATTATATTAAACATAAAGGGTGTACAGTTTCGGTTGTTACGAACGGTGTCAGGCTGAAAGAATCCGCGGAACAAATTGTTAGGAACGGCTGGGATATGATACTAGTATCCCTTGACGGGCCGAAAAAGGTGCATGACCAGTGCAGAGGCTTACCCGGAGCGTATAAGGCTGCGGTTAACGGTTTATTTGAACTTCGCCGGTGGAAGCGTAAACTGCGGAAGAGTAAACCGTACATACTGACTTCCACAACAATTTCTAAAGTCAATGCGCCGGTACTTGATAAAACGTTCACGATCTGTAACCGTATAAAACCTGATGTGATGGTGGTATACCTGTCATGGTTTACCACTGAAAAAATTGGGCAGCAGCACACGCAGATCATTGAAAAAGCGTTAGGAATTAAGCCTTATACATGGAAGTCATATGTTAACCGTTTTAACGAAATTGACCTTGACTTATTTGTTTCTGCAGTAGAGAAGGTACGGAAAAAACGGTGGAATTTTAAGTCAATGTTTATCCCCGACCTGCGCCTAAATGATATGAAGGATTATTACTTAAAACCTTCAGAGATGTTTGGGTATTCCAAATGTATAGCGCCGTTTATCATGGTAGATATCATGCCGAATGGTGATGTAACAACGTGCCGCGATTTTATTGATATTAAAGTAGGAAACGTTAATGACAATAAACTCCTGGATATATGGAACAACGACAAGTTTGTCCAGTTCCGCAAACTGCTTATAAAACACAAAGGGTTACTGCCGATCTGCGCGCGATGCTGCGGGTTAATGGGATTTTAAAAGAATAAAGTATCCTAGTAAATTTCTTTCTTGACAAATAAATGATTTTTGTTTATAATAATACTAACACGGTAGGATTAGTAATATTTAAGAATGCCGTGAGAATAGCGGCATAAATAAAGGCTGGTATGAGATTAACGATATGAGAATAACAACAAAAGGGCATTACGGCATCCGCGCAATGATGGAACTCGCTGTGCGGTACAACAACGGCCCGGTACAGCAGAAAGATATTTCCCGGCATCAGGAGATTCCGTATAAGTACCTCGAACGTATAATGAACCTTCTCACGCTCTCAGGCTTGGTACGGAGTATGCGGGGACACGGTGGCGGGTTTGTCCTGTCCAAACCGCCGGAAGGTATTACGTTGTTCCAGATACTTGAAGCAACTGAAGGTTCGTTAGTACCGATGGAATGTTTAGTGAATTCCTCAGTCTGCGCGCGATACAATAAATGCGTAGTCCACGATGTGTGGAGCGAGTGGGCAAAAGCGTCTGAACGTATACTTAATAGAGTAACACTGAAGAAGTTGGTAGATAAACAGTATGGAAAGAAGAAATAGTTGAGAATTCAAGGGTATTTCAGGAAGGAGAACAAAGTTATGAAGAAGTACAAATGCACGGTATGTGGTTATGTTTATGACCCGCAGGCAGGTGATCCTGATAATAATGTAAAACCCGGTACGCCATTTGAAAAACTGCCTGAAGGATGGGTATGCCCGCTTTGCGGTGCGGATAAAGAAGCGTTTGAAGAAGAGAAGGAGTAGTAAAGAGTATGAACATTAAACAACTTTGCCCAAACGTGTATTCAGTAGGAGCAATTGACTGGGACCGCCGATTGTTTGATGAGCTCATACCATTACCCGAAGGTACGACATACAACGCGTATCTTGTCAAAGGTACGGATAAAACTGTGTTAATTGACACGGTTGACCCGGTAAAAGCGGATGTGTTAATTGCCAACCTCAACTCGTTAGGCGTAAAAACAATTGATTTCGTTGTTTCTCACCACGGTGAACAAGACCATTCAGGCCTTGCAGGTAAAGTTGTGGAATTATACCCCGGTGCAAAAGTTATGACAAACCAGAAGTGTAAGGATATGCTCAAGGATTTGCTGCATATACCTGATGACAAGTTTGTGGTTATTAATGACAAGGATACGCTTGATCTTGGGGGTAAGACATTAGAGTTTATCTTTACCCCGTGGGTACACTGGCCGGAAACGTTTGTGACATATCTGCGTGAGGATAAAGTATTATTTACCTGCGACTTTTTCGGTTCACATTACGCAGGTGATCCACTGATGCCGGTGGAAGGCCATAAAGTGTATGAGTCAGCAAAACGCTACTACGCAGAAATAATGATGCCGTTCCGTACAAACATTGTGAAGAATATAGAAAAAGTGTGTGCGTATGACGTTAAAACCATCGCGCCGTCACACGGGCCGGTACACTATGACCCATCGTTTATCATCAATGCGTATAAAGAATGGACAAGTGATAAAGTAAAAAATACTGTTGTCCTGCCATACGTCTCAATGCATGGGAGTACTGAGTGTATGGTAAACCATCTGATAACCGAACTTCTCGCGCGAGGCGTTGCTGTGAAACCGTTTAATATACCGCGTACCGATATTGGCGAGCTTGCAAAAGAACTTGTTGACGCAGCGACTGTTATTGTTGGTACCCCGACGGTTCTCACGGGCCCGCATCCCGCGGCGTTGTACGCAACCGCATTGTTTAACGCGTTACGCCCGAAAACACGGTATATTTCAATCATTGGTTCCTATGGCTGGGGCGGTAAAGCTGTTGAAACTCTCGCGGGGTTGATTCCGAATATAAAAGCTGAACTTATCCCACCGGTGTATATAAAAGGTAATCCCGGGGTAGAGGATTTTGAGGCATTAACTGCGTTAGCGCAAACTATTGCTGAGAAACATAAATTGTTGTAGGGGGTAATACTATGGCAAAAGTTAAACGCAAGATTATTAAAATTGATGAAGATAAGTGTAATGGCTGCGGCGTGTGTATCCCGTCGTGCCCCGAAGGTGCGTTAAAAGTTGTTGATACGCCTAAAGGGCCGAAAGCCAGGGTGGTGAAAGAAAACTTTTGTGACGGCCTAGGCGCGTGTGTTGGTGACTGCCCGAAGGATGCGTTGCACGTTGTAGAAGCTACGGTTGACCGGTATGACGAAGAAGGTGTTATCAAACACATAAAGAAAACTGCACCGGAGAAACTTGAACAGCATATGAAACACCTTGCTGCGCATGCTAAACCTTTGGCCTGTGGATGCCCGGGTACGGCTTCGCAATCGTGGGGTAATGATAGCAAAAATAATAATGATACGTGTGGGTGTAATGATGAAGACGAAGATAGTGTTCAGGGGGGTAAACAAAAGTCGCAGCTGCGCAATTGGCCTGTACAGTTAATGCTCGTGAATCCAGGGGCGGACTATTTCAAAAACGCGGAGATTGTGTTTGCAGCGGATTGTGTCCCTGCAGCTAATCCAAACTTTCATACTGAATTTGTCAAAGGTAAGATGTTAATCATCTGTTGCCCAAAACTTGACGATACAAAAATTTATGCGGAAAAACTTGTTGAGTTGTTCATAACAGCAAAGCCAAAAAGCGTATCCGTTGCCCATATGGAAGTTCCCTGTTGTTTCGGGTTGACACAATTAGTGAAAGACGCAATGAAAACCGCAAAACTTAAGGTGCCGTACATGGAAACGGTTATTGGAATAAAAGGAGAAACGCTGGGATGAAAAAAATTAATTTTGACCACTTTGCTGCGGCGTATATTTTACCGGAAGCAAGAAGCGCGATGCTTCCATTTCTCGGGGAGAGTATTGGTAATCCGTTGAGCAAGCATTTAATAGGCGATGATGCGAGGGATGCTGTTGGTGATGCGAGGAAAAACGTTGCCGCTCTACTCTCCGCAGCGGATCCCGATGAAATAAGTTTTACTTCAAATGGGAGTGAAGCTAACAACCTTGCAATACACGGAACTGTCAGGGCATACACAAAAAAAGGTAAACATATCATCGCAAGCCCGATTGAACACCATTCGATAATACACCCGCTGAAAAACCTTGCAAAACAAGGGTACGAAATCTCGTGGTTAAATGTGGATAAAGACGGGCTCGTTGACCCTGTACAGGTGAAATCTCTTATACGCAGCGACACAATACTCGTGACTGTAACTACTGCGTCAAACGAAATCGGGACGATAGAACCGATAAACGAAATTGGTATGATTACCCGGGAATGTAATGTCGTGTTTCATACCGACGCAATTGCTGCAGCGGGTAGTGTGGATATCAATGTTCAGGAGTTGAATGTAGACCTGTTAAGTATTTCAAGCAATGTTATCTACGGCCCGCAGGGCGCGGGTGCTTTGTATAAAAGGAAAGTACTCAAACTCTATCCGTTGATCGAAGGAGGGGTACAGGAAAACGGCCTCCGTGCGGGGTCGCATAACGTTGCGGGGATCGTTGGGTTTGGCATCGCAGCAAAAATCGCGAAGGAAAAGGTTGTGGGCCGCATAAAATATTTAATGCCGTTACGGGATAAACTTATTGCTGGTGTACTAGCTTTGCCACATACAGTACTTACGGGCTCAAAAACCAGGCGACTGCCCGGGCATACAAGTTTTTGCTTAAAATTTATTGAAGGCGAGTCAATCCTTTTAATGCTGAGTTTCTCAGGATTTGCGGGGTCAAGCGGGTCAACTTGCTCATCCGAAGCACTAAAAATGTCGCATGTGCTTGAAGCAATCGGGGTGGATACTATCTCCGCGCAGGGTTCTGTTGCGTTTACTCTGGGGATAGATAATACTGAAGAAGATGTTAACCAGTTTCTTACGGTATTACCCCCGATTATTGATAAACTTCGTGCAATGTCGCCTGTAACTGATGAAACTAAGATGGAAGAGTACAACAAAACTGTCCGTAGGAGTAAATAAGTATGAAAGATAAGATGACAATAATATTTTTTAGCGGTACAATGGACAAAGCGTATGCGATGCTGATGTTATCCACTACTGCCGCGGCAATGGATATGGATGTCGACGTGTTTTTCACGTTCTGGGGGTTAAGTTTTCTTAAAAACCGCAAGATTTACGCAAAAAAAGGTGTACTCCAGAAAATGATGGAGTTTATGATGCCAAAAAACATGAAGTCATTACCATTAGCCACAATGAACTTTCTAGGGCTCGGGCCTGTTATGATGAATGCGCTAATGGCGCAACAAAAAACGCCCTCGGTTGAAGAACTTTATAAATCCGCGAAGGAATTAGGTGTTAAGTTTTATGCATGCTCAACTTCCTGCGGGATAATGGGCGTGGGTAAAGATAATATGATTCCCGGGGTGGATGATATGGTTGGTGCCGCTGCATTCCTAGAAAAAGCGAAGGCCGCAAAGATTAATTTGTTTATATAAACAATACATATGGACAATATCAAACCTGATAAAACACTTGATTGTACAGGCCTTTTTTGTCCTTTACCTGTAGTGAAAACTAAACAGGAAATTGATAAACTTAAATCCGGTGAGGTATTGGAACTCATAGCTGACGATCCCGGTTCTAAGCTTGATATTCCCGCATGGTGTAATACTACAGGAAATATACTTATTTTCACTGAATTCACAAAGGATGAGTATAAATTCTTTATACGCAAAAAATGATGTATATGTATGTATTGTTGTATAATACCGTGCAAAAAAATGCAGGAATGTGTAAAACTATCTGTGCAAATTACACAGTTATTCTGCTAAACCGACAAAACATTATTTTTAGCCATCACAATATTTGTATTGTAATATAATCAAAATAACGATAATTGCGGTATACCCC
>JBBAAG010000086.1 GCA_041658405.1 Elusimicrobiota bacterium | reverse complement strand
CTCATCACATGCATTAACGGATACTGTAAACGCTTCACCGGCTTTGTGTGTTAACACAGACCCAGCCTTACCTTCAGTAGTACCCGGCTGCACGGCCTGATTCAAAGCAACAACTCTCAATTTTTTTACTTCCCCAGCGTTGACGGTAACCGTTGGGCTCTGGTCACTGGTATACGACGTTGCGGGATCACTTTCACCGGTATCCGTCGCCTGTACGCTTTGCCCGCCGGAAGTTATCATTCTTACAGCATAAGTTTTAGTACCATTACTCAACTGCGCTCTCAACCCGGCAGAATATTCGGACCCCCACCATGTTTCGTCATTAGCATCGCTGGTAACTATTCTTACTACCGGCATTGTGGCAGTTGAATGTTTATTAAAGTATTTATCAACTAAGTTTACTGTAACATAATATGTCGTCCCCGCAGTCATTGCTGACGGATTACCTGACTTACCAAAAGGTGCTGCCTGGCCATAATAATTTGTCTCCGGTTCATTAGCTTTCCCGGGATCCGCGGTTTCACCAGGGAGCAGGACTAGCAACTTCAGCGCAGTATTAGGCCGTACCACAACCCCCAGCGATGTCCCGCTTGACAATGATGTTCCATTGTAAACCGTGGCATACACATACTGAGTTGACGCTGTAACTAATGTCACATTAAACGTCGTTGTCCCGGATACCAGTGTCCGTGTTGCAGGATGGACATCATAACTATCTGAAGTAACCACCTGAATATCTGCGGTAACGTCATCTTTACGGTTCCAATAATAATCACACGCGTTTACAGTAACCGTAAACGCCACCCCCGCGGTTTGATTTGTGACAGAGCCGCTCTTCCCGCCGGTATTACTATCATACGGCGTTTTACCCCAATCCGCAGATTCGTTCGGTAATAACACCTGCAGTTTTGTAGCTACTGACGGTGACAATGCAATATTCCCTGTATTCGTATGCGCAGTCCAGTTAGTCCCTCCTACATCCTGTGCGGTAATCGTATGATTCCCGCGCTGTACCAGCGTTACGGAGAACGTAGTGGTCCCTTGTATCAACCCGCCTGCAGAGACAAGCGCTTTATCCTGATATACCGGCGTATCGTACGAATCCGAAGCTGTCATCCTAACAGTAGTAGACGTAGAAGTAGCTATATTCCAATACTTATCACACGCGTCTACTGTAACGGTGAACGCATCCCCTGCGGTTTGTCCCGTCGGGCTTCCGGACACCCCACCGATTTGTCCCGGTATTCTTGACTGCCCGGGGACAAGAACTCTCATCTTCTCAGGAGTAGCATGAGATACAGTAATATTTTTTGTACCAAAAATAGTTGTATTAACAACATCCGTTACACGTAATTCACGTGTCCCCGACTTTGCGAGTTTTAACGACTCACTTGTTATCGTGATAGAGAACTCTTTTAAGCCCTGATCCTGACGGCGGAATTCATAATTCTTAGGCAACCACCCTTGTTCCGGCTGGTATGTAGTTGTTGAGACATAACTATACTCCGGCCCCTGTCCGACAGGATAAACACCATCAACCGTAAAGCTGACTGTTGACTGATAACTTCTTGCACGGTTACCGTATTCATCCAGTGCTTCAAGAGTCATCCCAACCTGTGTCCCTGCGTTATAAGCAGTATTAACTGTTATTCTAAAACTTCTCGCGGGATACGCTATACCGAACCGTTTCCATGTAGCCTGTGTATTTTCCTGCTGGTTATCCGCGTTATCCGTCGCCTGAGATTTTACGAGGTAAAGATTACCGGTCACCCATTTCCCTGACATTGACGGTGCACTCCATGTGGTACCACCGCTGCACTGTCCCCAATTATTTGTTACTAACGACCCTGTGTAGTTCGTCCAGGTTGATGCGTTCCAATCCCACACTTTATCCGGAGTAATAGTATCAACCTCACCGTTTTCGTTGAGGTCCATCACCAACGCAATGTATGTACCGTTAGATTTCACTCCGCTATTGTTCAACGCATTACTGCTATCCGCCGCAGTTCCTGTAATGTTACCGATATCTTCATAGAATGTATCAAACACAGGATAATTAACTACAGAAGTAGGTTTTGTAACATCATAAATGTATGTATTTGAACTAATTGAAGTTTCAGTATTATCTATATTATCATATCCGCGTGAACGCAGGCGGTAATAATGCCCGTCAGTCCAGCTTAGCGCCGCCTGCCAGTATGACCAGTTAACCGTCACCCCGCCCGGAGCAACTGTTGAAATATCTAACCAATAAGAATCCTCAACCCCTTCTTCCCAGTTACCGTCAGACTTAAAGAACAAACTTGTCCCGCCGGTAAGGTCACGCAGCGTTATCTGCACTTTCTTAATCCCGGCAGTAGAGTCATACGCCGTACCTGATATTGTAGTTAATGTTTTTACAGTACTATACGCCTGCCCATCTGCGGGGAATTGTATTCTTGACACCGGCGCGGTGTTATCATACCAGAATGTACATGTTGACGGGAACAACGCGATATTCGGCGGTGCGGGTAATGTATTATCCCGAACTTCAATGTCTAAGGTATAACTCGTCCCGCTGGTAAGCGCCGGATATTTGGAGTACGACGTATTGTAGAATGCCGGTGTTGTATAAGACCACGTGATTTCACCGGAACCATTACCGGTAATTGTAAAGTACTGATTATCCGTACCCCAGGTTTCAGATATACGATCCCAGTATTTACCGTCTGAATTACGGAAGATACGCATCTTAACAATATTTGTTACGGTTTCATAATCCCTGCTGGTACCCGAGATTGTAGACAAACTAGATATCTTACTTCCTCCGACAGGATTTGTAACAGCCGCTATTGGCGCAGCGATATCATAGATAAATGTTGACGTAGAATACCCTGTCTGATATGTACCGGTCAAATCTTTAGAACGCACATTAACTCTGTATGTCCGTGAGTTAGTCCATGAATATTCCGTACCTGTTGATATATATGTCCATGTAATAGTCCCTCCCGCGGTAGAGGAACCGTTTGCCAGGTTCCACGTTTCCTGATCACCATCATCCCACGCGCCAAGCCCGCCGTTTGTTGCCTGATTCCAAGTACGCGTCGCAATAGTATCAAAAATCTTTGTCTCAACCCTTGTAATACCGTACGTATCATTTGCCGTACCTGTAATCGTAGGTATTGAATGATATGCTTTCTCCGGCATCTCAGGTAATACCACTTCAGCCGACGGTGCAGTCTGGTCATTTCTCCATGTAGACCCCGCATCCAGAGGTTCAATTTCAGAATTCTCAGCGTTATCATATGCCTTACACTGAATTTGGTACTGCTCATTATTTACCCATGACGGTAACCCTGTACTGCGATACCACTTACTTTCCGCAGAAACCCAGGTAGTATCGAGTTCCTGAACATCACTAACCCATGACCCGCTGCCGTTATAATACTTATTCAACCGTGCAGCATCACCTGCCGTGCATTTAATAATGACTTTAACATACTGTATACCGCTGAAACTATCACTTGCCGTACCTGAAAGAGTAGCAACACTTGAATAATACCCGCTATTTGCAGGATAAGTTACTCTTGACAACGGACGCGTGGTGTCATAGTTGAATGTAACAGAATACCCCGGTGTTTCTTCGTTAGAGGCATTATCAATCGCCCGTGATTTTACCTGGTATGTCACACCGTCAACCCATGCGGGAATAACCGACGTGTTCCAATTTTCTTTATCAGTAACCGTATGCCACGTTTCATTTGAATTCCACGAACTCCCACCCTGCCAATATGTTGCACTATAGGTTAAATTACGAACCAATATTTTTACTGAACCCACGCCAAACTTATCATAAGAAGTACCCGATACCGTCGTGAGGCTCTTCATATTTGAACTGATCCCGGTAATTACAGAAGTCGGTTTCGTAATGTCATACCTAAAATTAACTGAAGACAGAACGGTTTCATAATTCCCTGGTAACGGCAATGCGTTGTCATACGCTTTTGTATAAACAGTATAGGTCGAATGAGTGACAAGCTTACTCTCAAACCCTGTGTATGCCCACACTGTATTCCCGCTGGATAATGAAGAAGCATCAAAGTATTGTTCACTTCCGGTGAAATCATTACCATCCCACCATAACGCAGAGGTTTGATTATAGACTCCAGCTTTTGTTAATCTCACCCCGCTGCTACTCGCAGTATCCGTACTTGTCCCGGAGATTGTGGTTAGAGTGTTGATAGTTGCCCAGTCCGCCGGGAGTGTAATTTTACTGGTTGGCGTTGACATATCACAAATAAATGTATTGGAATCAACACCCACGGTTACTTCAGTTTCTTCTAATGCCGGTGATGATTTATCCTTTGCGCGGCTAATAACCAAATACTGATGCCCGTCAGTCCATCTGGTATTATCAAACGCATAAGTCCAGCTCGTCGCGCCGTATACGTTTTCATAGATCGCAGTATCACTACCAAACGATGAACCATTCCACCACTTCCTAATTGTTTTATCCAGTATTGCAACACCGTTGAAGTTTGACTCAACACCAGCGGATAACGCACCGCCGGTTGGAATTGTATCTTCAGCAGTACCGCTAACCGTCTGAACGGTATGATAATATTTCGCAGTTTCGGGTAACGTAAGGAACGAATTCGGGCGCGTATAATCATAACTAAACCTTGTATCGTATGACGGTAAATCAGTCTCAGTATTTGCCGCTCTGTCAGTAGCTTCGACCAATACCTGGTACCGTTTCCCGCTGGACCACGCAACTGTTGTTGTATAAGTCCATGAAGTTTGATAAACATTACTAACTGCAACCCATGTGGAATCCAGGATAAATGAACTCCCGTCCCAATACCGGTTATCAGTTTCATTATAAACTTTTAACCTCATAGAATTCGGCCCGCTATAGTCATCATAGACTGTACCCGATATTGAACTAATTGCGCTATAAATCACACCAGGTACTGGATAAGTAACCGTGCTAACAGGCACAACATTATCAAAATCAAACCATGTTTCATCAAGACCTGTTGTGGTAACAGTTTCAGTATTGCCAGCTAAATCATACGCACGGCTTTTTACGAGATAATTTTTCCCGCTTTCCCATATAGGATAATTCGCGCTACCGCTTGTCCATTTCCAGTTCGTATCCTCAGCGTTGTACCATAACTCAGCATCCGCAGTAAATGTAGTTCCAGTCCACCATTTGCCCGTAGGAGGGTTAGCCTGTACCGCAACTTCAATCTTCTGTATTCCTGATACATCAGAAGCAGTACCTGTGATAGTTGCCATCACATTTTTTATCGAATTATGCGCAGGTGTTATAACAGCGGAAACCGGTGCTGTGATATCATACGAGAACTGAACATCAGTCTTTGCGGATTCTTCGTTAGTCGCAACATCTTTAGATTTATAACTTAGTAAATAAGTATACCCATCACGTAACGTCGGGCATTGCCATGTCCACGACCAAATCGGCCCTGAACCGCTAAGTGCTGCTGTTGAGTACACCACAGACGTTGCGTTGAATGTAGAAGAACCATTCCACCATGGCCCCGTAGGCGCTTCACGCACCGCTACGTACATATACGTAATCCCCGCGGGTTCATCCTTCGCCGTACCTTCAATAACAGGCACGACATTAAGTTTTGCATTATTCGAAGGATACGTCACTACTGATGTAGGTTTGCTTATATCATAAGTAAAACTAAACGACGCAACTGATGTTTCTTCATTAACTGCCGGAGCGGCATTATCTTTAGACTTTGAATACATTGTATACTGATGTGCATGCTGCCATGCCGGCAAACCAGTTGTTTTAATCCAGTTGACAGGTGAAACATTGGTAGTCGTCGTATTAATCCAATACTCACCATTCTGCCAGTTATCCACGCCATTCCAGTATGTTGTCCCTTGTGTAACATCACGTATTGCAAGCACCACCTGCCCGACCTTAGCGAGATAATCATCCGCCGTGCCGGATATTGTAGTTAACACATTCAAACTACTGCTGGAAGGCAGTATGATTATTGAATCCGGTTCAGTTTTATCCACCCAGAACGTGATACTTCTCACAGTATACGATGACTCAATATTACCAGCATCGTCATATGCCTGTGTCTGCAGGTAATACGACACATGCGTGGTTAACGCGGAATTCAAACTTGCATGCGTATAATCCCATTCCCCACCTGTTGGAACATCGCTAACCCATACCGGCGCATTTGCGCTGAACTGCGGAGTTGCCTGATAAGGATCCCAGTATTTACTTATAGAATTATCCCGAACGAACAATCTCACCTGTGTTACATTCCCGGCAGTAGCACCGATATCTGCGGCGGTACCGCTGAGCGTTGTAACGCTTGACCGTATACTTGCGCTTGAGGGTAATGTCACGTACGACTGCGGGGCTGTTACGTCATAAACAAATGTCCATGTAGTATATGCTACACACAAATTTTGTGCGTTATCATATGCACGCGCATTAATTTCATAAGTAAACCCGTCTTCCCACGCAGTAAACGTGGTATTCCAGACTGACCACATAGGTGTAACGCTTGATTGTACTACAACCCATGCCTGCTCACTTGTCAACCCGGAATCCCAATTATTAATAGAATTATTCCAGTAAACTGTAAGTTTCTTAATTCTGAGCTCTACACGGTTTATCCACGACGCAACTTTTTCTCCTGCACCGTCAGGATCTTCATCATTTGCAGTCCCTGAAATTGTAGGCAAGTTATTATAACGGTTCTGGTTATACGGCAATGCCAAACCAATTGTAGGTTGAGTGTTATCGTATACAAACGTTGAAACCTGAACAGTTGACTCATTATCCGCGTAATCAACGGCTTTCTCACGGAATTCATACTTCATACCATTTTCCCAGGTCGGCGTTGAACCTGTGAACATCCAGTTTAACCATGTCCCACCAACCTGTTGAGCGGATAACCACTGGACATCCGGCTGGTTAAACCCGGAACCATCCCAATAATTCCCTGATGGCGGGTTATATCTAACGGCAACTTTTACTTCCTTGAGTTCTGATCTTAACCCCACAGTTCCAGGATCACTCGCAGTACCGGACAACGTTGACAATGGTGCGGGTTCATACTCAGTATTCGGCTGGAGTACTGCGCTATACGGTGCGGATGAATCATACACAAATGTCCTGGTAGTCCACCCGCTGAGATTTCCTGCGAGATCCAGCGCGCGGGTATTCAATGAATATTGTACCCCGTTTTGCCAGTTATTATACGGCTGTGCAACTGACCATTCCGCCTGCGAATTTGCCTGTTGCGTACTGGATGTCAAAATCCATGTATCCGACGTTGAAGTCCAGGAAGATACTGCTAGATAGAGGTCATCACTCCCGCGTTTAACGCGCAGCAGCGTTTCCCTGATATTAGCGTAACTATTCACCGGTACATCTACCGCTGTTCCACTGACATATGGCAACGTATTGTTTGGACCGTAGTATACGCCAACTACCGGCTTAATGATATATGTAACCGGCACTTCTTTATCATATAAGAACTGGAACATCTGCCCTACAGATTCCCAGTTTTCAGAGGTATCCTTAGCCCGCGCTTGAACTCTATAGGTAACCTGACTTGTCCATCCATTTGAACCTTCTAAATCAGCGTCTGTGTAAGACCATGTTGTTGAAGTACTGCCAGGAGTATTGACAACAGCGGTAACCTCTGTTACGCTTTCAGAATCAAACTTTACTCCAGTCCAGTAATACGTATCATTACTCAGCAGATATGAAATTTTGAGCTTAGTTTCAGTTACACCGCTATAATCATCTGTTACAGTTCCGCTAAGCGTAGCTAAATATTTATATGTCCCGCTGCTGATTGGAATGGTAACCTTAGCGCTTGGTACCTGATTGTCATACCAGAACGTATTTGACGAATAACCCACAGCAAATTCTGTCCCATCATTAGTTGCAGGATCAACACCCTTTGATAATACGAGATACCGGTGACTACTCTGCCAAGGCAACGTAATTGCGGGTGTACCGTAGTACCAGAAGGTAGCACCACTACTGAGTGTCGCCTGCCGCCAATCAACACCGGTAGTGTTAAAACCCGCACCATCAAAATATTTGCCGGTATTAAGATCCTGAATAGCTACATACGCAGCACTAACTCCAGTATAATCATCAGCAATACTACCGTACAACTGCGGAATCGCGTTTGTATTGTCGTTGTAACCCACATTATTAACCGGTTTCTGTACAGTTGTTTCCGGTGCTAAGGTATCCATCTGGAATGATATGGTACTATACACTACCTGAACATTCCCTGCTTTATCAACGCCTCTCGGTATTATACGGTAAACTTTTTTCGAGGTCCATGGTGATGGCGTGTCAGTATACTGCCACCACGTATTTGCAGAAGTAAGATTCGTGGTTCTTACCCAAGACGAGGTGTTTACTACCCATTTTGTAACCGGCCCGTGCCAGTACTGATTATCCGTTGCGTTCCAGATGATAAGCTCGGTATAACTCGGCCCGGCAGCATCGTCTGACGTGGTACCTGAGATTGTTGGCATAGTATTATAGAACCCGCTATCGACAGGATATGTTATCTTAGCTTCCGGCGGGATGATATCAACTGTAAACGACCTTGAAGAAACCGGTGTTTCGTAATTATTTACGGTATCATTAGTTTTCATCCTAATTTGATACCGTTTACCAGACACCCATTCAGGTGCAGCTAAACGCCAATATGAAACATTATCCGACTGATTATATACATTAGCAGTAAATAATACATTGTCTTCGCTATAACTACTTACGGATTCCCATGTTCCTGAACTTGTCCACCACTTCCACCATTTATCAGTATTATTAATTTCACCATAAGGTTCTTCATCAAGACGAATCGACATTTTTACGCCGTTACTGTCAATATTTGCATATTTAAAACTCGCTGAACCTGTCCAGTAATCCGCGGTTGTACCGGAAAGCGTAGTTAACGGATCTACTGTGGAATATCCAGTATCTTCCACCGGCCGCGTAACAATTGACGTTGGTGCATGGGTATCTATATAAACTGTATAAGTCCGTGATGAACTCACCACACTAATACTATCAGTACCCTTAATTGATACCCTATACTCTTTCCCGCTTTCCCAAACAGGTGAATTATATGTCCAGTTAACGGTTCCCTGAGTATCCCCGGTCATTGTAGTATCCGGCCAGTCCCCAGGTTCGCTTGACACCCATGAACCATTCCAGTAATACCCGTCAAATACACGGTAAATCATGATCTCAACCTTTTGCATCCCGGATCTGTATAACGGGGATAACGGATAATCAATCGCCGTACCGGTAATACTTGCCAGAGAAGAATAATATGTATTATTCGCAGGTGATTCAAAATATGCAACCGGTGCTGAAGAATCAAACCGGAAATATTTTTCCTGTACTACCTGTTCATTCCCAGGTAACGGCAACGCATTATCTACCGCCCATGCACGGATATTATATTCATGCCCCTGTTTCCACTGCGCGTTTGGCACATCCGTAGAATACCATGTTACCCAGCTATCCGCTGTAATAGCAGTCCATGTTGAAACAGTACTTACAGACCATCCGCCGGAAGGATATTCCCAATACTTACCGTATTCCGAAGTACCGGAAGTATTGTCATTAATTGTAAACTTGACATATTTCATACCGGAAACAAACGGTGCAGTTGAAACTGATGGAATGACATCCGTAGAAGTACCCGAGATTGTGGGTAATGCTGAGTAATACACTTGTGCTGCTGCGGGTAAAGTTATCCTTGAAGACGGCAAAGTGTTATCATAAACAAACGTTGAACCTTGAACGTTGTACCAATCCGCATAATTTTCGGCATAATCAAAACTCTTGTTTGAGATATAGTATGAACACCCGCTTTGCAGCATACCCTGTAAAGCAGCACTGTAGTAAGTCCAACTGCCATCTCCGGTACCGATACTGAAATATGTGGCCTCCGGATTATTCCCGGTAAACGCTGAACCATCCCACCACAGCATTGAAGGATTTTCGCGGACCGCAATTCTTCTGTTATTAGTCCCTGAATTATTTCCGGGATACGGTTTATCTTGTGCGGTCCCTGAAATTGTCCCGATTGATTTCCAATACTCCGCATTTGCCGGTTTGGTAACCGCAATTTCTGGATTACTTACATCATATAAGAACTGTTTTGTTGAATAATTAATGCAGTACCACCCTGCTTTATCGAGAACACGCGTGCTTACTTCATAATATCTCCCGCTGGACCATTTCGTAAATGTTGCGTACCACACTTCCCATGAGCTTGTATTTGTAGCAACAAACCATGCGGTTTCAGGATCTGTGATTGACGATGTAAAGTCATCTAACCCGCGGCTATACCACTGCGTATTCGTAACGTCATAGACTCTTACCTGTACATATTCAATCTGCCCGTTCGCAGAACCTGCCATATCGACTGCTGTCCCTGAAATTGTGGGTAATGCGTTGTACGAACTCTTTGACGAGCTAGGAACAAGCAATCCTACCTCCGGTTCGGTTTGATCAAACGTAAAATTCATCCCCACATATGCCGACTGATTCAACGATTGGTCATAGGAATACGCGTTAACCAGATAATTTCCGCCGTTAATCCAGGAAGGAGTAGAAGCTCCTGTTAACGTCCATGTAACCGTACTTCCGGAATCTAATGGATCGGAATACGCTGTAATCCAATACGTCGTTCCTTCAACAAACTTATCGCCTGTACCGCCTGGATTAAACCAATCACCCGTTGGCGGATTTTTCTGTACTGCAACCTTTACGTAAGCAAGTTTAGAACCATACGTTGCGCTACCAGGATCCAACGCAGTACCTGAAATTGTAGACAACGTTTTCTGCCAATTTGAACTTGGTTTCAATAATTTTGTTATAGGTGTTGTCGTGTCATACCAGAAAGTAGAAGTTGTCCACCCGCTGAGGTTAGCAGCAAAATCTACTGCCTTGGAATTAAGGTCATACCTATATCCGTCATTCCATAAAGTATCCGATGCGTAGGTCCACGGCATAGTTGCATTAACCACAACCCAGGTAGAACTATTACTCACCCACGTTGTGTTATCCCAGAACAAATCTCCCGGAGTGCGTTTCACACGCAGGTAGACTTTTTCAACTTCACTTAATACACCGCCGGCAGGATTATCAGCAGACGTACCTGAAATGGTTAACAACTGCCGTGTAGATGACCCATAATATTGCTGGTCAGGTTTTGTGAATGCAGTCTCCGGTACAGTTGTATCATAAATATATGTAACAGTGTCCAATGTAACATCATAATTCCCTGCACGATCCTTCCCGCGGGAAATTATTCTATACCGTGTTCCGCTAGTCCATGCAGAATCAGATATTGCATAAGTCCATGTTTTATTTCCAGTACCGGCTGTAACAATTGTCGGGCACCAGGTTGAACCTTCAACCCATGTACCACTGTAGTAACTCCAATACTGGCTATTCCCGGCAATACCTTCTGTTCTCTGAATACTAATACTTACACTTTCAATACCGGAAAGATCACCGTTTGCCGTGCCGGTAATGGATGTGAGGCTCGATAAAGACGTGTTGTTTGACGGAACTGTTATCTTACTCACCGGCGGAGTGGTGTCATAGTACAGTGTATACTTCAGGCTCGGTGTTTCTTCG
>JBBAAG010000085.1 GCA_041658405.1 Elusimicrobiota bacterium | reverse complement strand
TTTTTGAGCGTCATTAAGGATTTCCTGATTTTCCTTTGACTGGTTAACGCTTTCTTCCAATAGGCTAAGATTACCGATAATCACAGTAAGGTAATTATTAAAATCATGCGCGATCCCGCCAGCCAGGACACCAAGGCTCTCTAACCGCTGTGTTTGCTGGATCTGCTGTTCAATCTTCTGCCTTTGTACCTCAGTCCGTTTTTGATCGGTAATATCTGTTATAATCATGTGCTTTGTGTCCTAAAGTTTTTATACAGCCGATGCCGTGCGCGGTGCAACAATATCTTTACCGTACCCAACGGCCGGCCGGTAATCCCGGCTATTTCCTCATAACTAAAGTTTTCTAAGTACCTTAACACCACAACTTCGCGTTGGTTCATAGGCAAAGTCAACAGCATTTTATCTATTATTGCGCGTTGTTCCTTTTTTTCGTACTCTTTATCCGGCATATTTTGATTATCTATTAAACTGTCCGGAGTATAGCTTCCAGTATCTGTAATCTGTATACTATTAATTGAGAAAAACATAAACTTGCGTTGTTTTATCTTGTTTCGCGCAAGGTTGATTGCAATGTTATACAGCCACGTAGAAAACTGGTAAGTCACACGATAGGTTCCAAGGTTGTGATACGCTTTGATAAATGCTTCCTGGGTAATATCTTCCGCATCATGAGTATTGTTGAGCATACAATATACTGTATTCATTATTCCATTTTTATATTTATCAATAATATTGGCAAAGGCGGATTCGTCACCAGCTAATGTTTGCTGAATCAGCACCAGGTCAGTTTTAGTATTATCCTGAACATTTACCACTTATAATTACCTTTTGTTTATTGTCTATGCAATTATTATACAATCATTGAACCCAAAAAGTTTCAGTTGCTAGTATAGTTAATTCAAAATGAAACTTAATTGTCAGCTCAATTGTATAAACATTGTAGAAGTCAAAATAAATACACCATAAAATGGAGGGTATCTGCATTAAACACATATTAAACGTTTATGTTCTCTCATTAATTTTGCTTATTACACAATCTGGTACTGGGTTGGCTCACATATCAACCGATTCAGGCGATGGCAGGCAGTTGTTTGGATATCAAACCTCAAGCGCGCCGGTTATTGACGGTAATATTGCGACCTGGCCAGGGGAATGGGCGGATGCGTACGTAAGAAATATATATATAGCTTCAGAGATAGGTGCCGACTCGAGTTATTATTCTCAGATGCTGATTAAACACGATACATCGTATCTGTATGTAGCATTTGTAACAGATTCTGCTGGCGATAATTCTGTGAATAGGTATGTCCACTTATTTTTTGACCAGGGAAGTAGTTCGAACTACACAGTCCACGACGATTCGTTGACGGCACAGTCGTCCGGTGTAGGTGAATTTTCTATCCGCTGCTATCCCCCCGGCCGGTCCCCTGATTATTATGTATACATATGGAACGGTTCTGCATGGACGATAGACTTGCGTGGAGACGGTTCTGCGGAAACTTCTGCTGGAACTGGATTGAAATGTTATACTTACGAACAAGGCGGCGGGATTTTTAATTACGAATTCCGTATCCCTCTTTCTACAGGCACCACAAAATCTTACCTAAAACTTGATACAACTTCAGAAGTAGGTTTGTATCCGATGGCAGGAAAAACTGATAACAATAACACGCCGGGAGACCCCGGCATAAACGAAAACTACTGGGCAATCCTGAATGACACAAAAAATAATGCAGCAATATCTCCCGGCTGGGCAGACCTGCAACTTGGCATCAACGCACCTGACCGGCTTGTATCAGCTTTATATTCAAACACAAATAATCCTACGGTCACAGACGGTAATATTGCAACTGATGCGGGGTGGGAAGGCGCGTTTGAAAAAGAATTTGTATTAACCAACTTTGGGGTGTCAGGTTCAGGGTTGCAAACATATAACGCTACGCTGCACCTAAAAGACGACGGTACAAGCCCTGATTATTTGTATTTCGGTATAGAAATTACCGGTGCTGCAGGAGGTGACCAGCTTGACCTATATTTTGACTACGATGTTGGAGCAAGTGACCCTGCAAACCAGGATTACGAACTCACTAACAACGGCGAGAACGCCGTACGTGTAAAAAACAGCGCGTTTACCGATTATAGTTTCAACACTGGAGTATGGACCACTGCTGATGCAAATAACGACACTGCCGGGGATGACGGTACATCGGGAAGCATATACGGGTTTGAGTTTAAGGTACCGAAAAAAGGTACGCAAAGCCCCGGGGATTTACAGATTGGGCGTAACGGCAAAACAGGTTTTCTCATGAAATTTACTAAGGGCGGGCAGGAATATTGGTGGAACCGTTTTGCGAACACTACCTACTGTCTGCGTTCTTCAGGAAATTATAGCGCTACAGGATGGTGTACCCTTCAGAGCGGCGGCGCGTATGTTGTTTCGATCCTCCCGGCGCAAAATGCTGCTATTGGTGATGGGGCATATCCTGTACTTGCAGAGATTATACCGTTCCCAACCTACAGTATTACAAGCGTCCTCTGGCGGCTTGAAGATGTGAACACCGAAGAAGGCGTTGCGCCATACGACACATTTTCGTCGTCATTAACAAAATCAGGTGATACCAATTATTGGGCAGGCAGTATCAATACCAGTAATGTATCAAATTCAAATAATTACAGAATTACCATACAAGTAACCGACCAAAATAATAATGTAATTAAAAAATACATACCTGTTTCGGTGACAAATATCTCGGAAACAACACTTACTCCGCCGGCGATAACAATAAATACTCCAATTGCGGGTTCGACGTTGAAAGGACAATATCAGATAAGTTTTACTGTAACACCGGTAAACACTGGAGCCACGGTACCATCAAACTCATCCGCATTCTCAATTGACGGAGGAAGTTATACACCAGTGAGTACACAGCCCACAGCAGGTAGCGGCGCTAAAAACGGGTATGAAGTTTTGTATACCACAAACTATGCGGATGGTACTCATATTATCAAAGTGAAAGCTATAGATTCTAACGGTACTACCGGATATTCAGATGTCCGTACTATTGTTGTAGATAACACCGTTCCGTCTGTTATTCCGGCAGGATATAATAATTACGGTGTGATTTATTCATCTACCGTTCAAGCCCGTACCATAGCGAAAAATGGCGATACTATAACACTTGCGATGCAAACATCGGACAGTACATCGCTGATTTCAACCACCGCAGTAATTTGTACCTCGCTGGGAATAGCAACCCCGCTAACTTTATCTGATTCAGGTGTACAGGGCGATATTATTGCCGGAGATGGGATATACTCATCAAGTGTTACTATAGTACTGGCCACACCGTTATGCGGCTGGGCTACCGTATACTTTTACTCAACCGATCTTATTGGAAACACCGCCGGGCCAATAGCAGGGCGGGTATATATAGACAGCGTTCCTCCTGAAATCGTTATCCTCTCGCCAATAAACAGTACAGTTTATGCTTCAGCCGGTAAAGGAATAGATGTCAGTTTTGTGTCTAATGACACGAATCTTGGGAATACACTTATAAAAATTACCGATTCTTCCGGCACAGTTTTTGGCAGCACAGAATACTCGGCAACTGGTACGACTTTTACAGTGTTGAATGCGACAATACACATTTCATCTTCCACACCGGAAGGATTAAAGTCTGTTCGCATAGAATCCATGGATACTGCAGGAAATTCGTTTGTAACAATATCAACGAATGTTATTATGATTGATAATACTATACCGAACATATACAACCCTTCTCCCCCATCAGGTGCAATTGTCTCAACTTCGACAGTACTGATTAACGCAGCATTCACTGATCCTGTTGGTACACTTGCGGTTACACCGGCAGGAATAGATACAGCATCCTGTGTTTTTATTATTGACGCGGCAACGGTTCCGGCGGTAAATGTTTCTACCGGAACAAGTGTTATTCTCGAAAATATGGCGAATGGATTGCATACTGTTACCTTGAATATCCGTGATCGAGCAGGAAACAGCGCCGGGAGTTTCTCATGGTTTTTCATTGTGGATACTCAAAGCCCGCAAACTGCGGCAATAACACGAATATCACCCGCGTTTAATATTAACGGCAGCTCATGTGTATATGTCAAAGGAACTATTAATATAACAGCAGTTGCGGCGGATAATATTTATGTTTCAAGTATGACACTGTTTGCGGATAATATACCAGTAAATACGGTTTATACCCCACCATATGATTTTACATATACGCCTTCGGAAGGATCTCATTCGTTATACATCATTGCATATGACTCATCAACAAATAGTATGCAGTCCAGTGCTTATTCCATTATATGCGACACTACTCCGCCGTGGAATGTGCAGTTCAGCGCGCCAGGGAGTAACAGTTATGTTTCTGGAATTACAACTTTTAAATACTCAGCTACCGACAACTACGGCATTGCGCGGGTACTACTGGCAGTGAATACAACCGATATTGCAGGTATGGCGTTCAATTCTGCGGCGTATGTCAACGAAATCGCTGTGGATACAACCAAAATTCCTGACGGTACAAGTACCGCGCAGATAGTTGCATACGACTATGTAGGCAGTTCCGCCGCCAGCAGCATATTAAACTTTGTAGTTGACAATACTGCACCGCAAACGAGTTTACTGGTTTTACAGTCACCGGCAAGCGGGCAGATGGTAATACAATATTCAGCAAATGATGCGGTATCGCAGATAACTAAGTCCGAACTTTGGTTCAACAACAAACTCGTTAGTACATCATCGATTGTTTCAGAGATTGCCATCAACACTTATATTGTAAATACTGCACAATTTTCTGACGGTTCATATATCATTCGTACGGTAGTCTACGATTCTGCCGGGAACCGCACAGAAAGCGATGGCAGGTTTGTTACTATTGACAATACCAATCCTCTCCCGCCAGTGACCTGCAGGATATCGCCGGCGTATATGGTAGAGGGCAGTACGTTGAGTTTTATTAAAGGGACAGTGAATATCCAAGCTGTTGCGCAAGATAATATTTTGTTAAGCCATGTAACATTTTACCTTAGTACCGGTTTGGCGTTGTATACAGATTCCACTCGGGATAATGGATGGAGTGTTTCATGGAATACAGCATTGTATCCTGACGGGCATTATACACTGTACTGTGTAGCCGTAGATTCTATGACCAATAAAAGCGAATCCATGCGGGTGTCTGTTATAGTAGATAACACAGCGCCGGTTTTAACTATAAATCCGTACACTACGCCTACTAAGTATCCGAACCAGTTGATTTCCGGTACGTATGCTGAAAAAAATGTTGTGGCACTGTACGTAAACGGAATGGTTGTGTCACCCGTATTGATTTCTACTTGCACATGGGCATATCCTTATTCACTGGTCAACGGGACTAATGTTGTTACAGTAAATATTATAGACGGAGCAAACAATACTTTTACCGCCACACAAACTACAGCAGTGCAAACAAGTATTTATCTTGACCCCCGTGCGCCTATTGGATTTATTTATCCCAGAAAATATGAGGTTGTTTCATCTACGTGTACAATAGAACCGTATATCCCGTCAACCGCAACAGATATTGAACTAGATGTGTCTACTCTTACGTATGCTGCAGAGTGGTATAGTTTGGACGGGATAGTGTCAACTTACACAACAGTAAACATTAGTCCAGGCGCAACGGTTAAGGTTGATTGGAACACGTTGCTGGACCAGCTCTCTGACGGTACGTCGTATTACCTTAGGATAAAAGCGTACAACCGTGAACAACCCGCAGCATATCCCGGATGGATGCTCGCAAGCGACGTTATCGGACCGTTTACCGTTGATAATACCGCGCCGTATATCACAGCTATTTCTACTACTCCGGGAACATACGGGAATATTAATACTCCTACCTACTACCCTCCTATCAAAACATTGACTGACGGGACAAAAGAAGCGTATGCAACGAAGCTTTGCATAAAATTAAATGTCAATGATCCAGTTTCCGGTCCGCAGCATGTTGTGGTAAAAGTTGAGTCGTACGATTCAACCGCCGGTGTGTTTGTTAAAAGCTACTATTCCGAACTACCCATATCGCCGGATGATAATGTTGCTGTGTGTTATATCGACCTTGTGGAGGGAGCGAATAAATTGTCCCTCGTGCCGGTAGACCGTGCGGGAAATAAGGGGATGGAAATTGTGGATACTATTGTATATAAAACCCCAAAAGCCGTTGGAATAGCAACAAAGAACGCGGAAACTGTCATATCTTCTCCTGACGGTACATCGGTAACGGTAGTGGCTGGCGCGGTGCTTAACGACACAATTGTTACAATAGTGCCGGTTTCACGGACACTGCTTGCCAAACCGTCAAACCCCGGGGTGATACTGACACCGGTTGCGCGGGAGTTCAGCCCGCAGGGAACGGTATTTGCGAAGCCAGTGACAATATCGTTACCTTTTACAGAAACTGATCTTGACAATAACCGCGATGGCGTAATCGACACGGGTACAGAGTTTGATATTGCCAAGCTTGCAATAGTGTTTTGGGATGGTAACGAGTGGATAAAAACGCCGGAGAATGTTGTCATCTGGGATTCCGGTACTCGTACTGGTTACGTAACGGCAAAAGTCAACCATTTCAGTATCTACGCAATTGCGCAGGTGAAAACTGAAATCCCTACGGCTTTAAGTGTATATTTAACAAAAAATCCGTTTAATATCTCCGGGCATACAACTTTTGTGTATTCATTACCCAAACCTGGAACAGTAGAACTGCGGATATTGGATTTAGCGGGAGATAATGTAATATCAATACTTGAAAACACACAGAATTCTGTGGGTGAAAATTCGTGTAATTGGGATGGGAATAACGAATTTGGACATTATGTCGGTAGCGGCGTATATTTTTACATACTGAAGTATCAACCTGAGGATGGCAGCGCACCGGAGTTTATTAAAGGAACTGTTGGGGTGATAAAATGAAAATATTTAATTTAAACGCTGTTACGATAACCATACTTTGTACGATGATACTATCCCCGGTAAGGTTGCTTATCGCAGCGCCGTTAGATTTATCTTTAAGCGCAAATATGCTTTCTACCGGTGGGACGTATGCAGCTGCCGGCGGGGCTTTTGCAGCGGATGAAACACTTGCGATGATCTGTAATCCTGCCGGATTGTCATGGGTGACGGGGTTTATGATGGACATTACTTACGGGCTATACTCTGTATTCCCGGGGGTTACACTCGGTAATACAGCAATCTGTTTTCCCATATCGAATTATGGCGCTGCGGGGCTATCGTGGCAAAACGTATCCGCTGAACTTATGCAGGGAAATCCGGCTGCCGGGCTTCAGCAAAAAAGTGTGTGGAACGAAAACTTGGTAACACTTGCATATGGATTCAAGATAAATAATCATATCCGTACCGGTATAGCATTAAAACGGTATGTGCTTGACACTTCGATAGGAAACGGTGCAGGTATGGGGTTTGATTTTGGCGCTGTTGCAGTACTTGGAAAATTTAATAATTTCGCGGTGGGTATGGTTGCAAAAAATGTTGTTGCTGATATAAAAAATGAAGCGATCCCAGCAGATTATCGGATTGGTTTTTCATGGGCAGTGTTTAAGAAAACAACAATTTTTTCCGCGGATGTTGACACAAAAACTGAAATTGCGGCACTTGATGGAACATATGTCTCCGGGATGAATTTGAGATACCATGCAGGAGTTGATATAATGGTTGGCCCAGCGGGGATTCATGCAGGGTACGATAACGGCGGCGGAACGTTTGGACTGAGTGTAATAATCAAAAAAATATGGGTTGTGGGGATAGGATACGCTTCCTATCCGTCAATCGGAGATACTTACAGAATTTCTCTCATCTACAAAAAATGATGGGAATAACCAGTTCCATAGTTTTTGTATCGTCTAAATTATTATATATTCACCCAGGGGTTAAATACCGGTTTTTCCGGGTTTTCGCTAACAGTAGATCAATCTAAAACTTCGCATCCAACCCGAGTTGAACACTAACTCCCGGTGAATCAACGCCGGAACCGTGTTCACGATACCCAGTATCCAAAATGTTTTCTATCCCGCAGGTAAGCGCAAACGTTCTGTTTATTTTCCACCCGCCGCGGAGGTTGTACGTAACCCATCCTGGCGTACCGTTAGGGTCAATCCTAGGATCTTCTTTATCTCTGGAAGAAAGTTTGTCTTGCTTATCTGCGAATCTTATATACGGTTCAATCCACCAGTGGACAGGGTCATAACGTATACTTAACATACCGTTTACCGGAGGTATTCGCATTAACGGTTCAGAATCGGTTATATTCCACCCGTCAGTGTAGGTAAGCATTCCGGATAATGACCAGTTGAACAGGTTGTCTAAATACCATTGCCCATCAAGTTCTACGCCCTGTAGTTTGGCACTACCAATATTAAACTTCTGGTATACCTGTATTCCATTAATAGTATTCGCACCATTATAAGTCCCGCGTTTACGGTCTATTTTGTCAGTTATGTCGGAATAATAGTAAAATGCTGACCAGTTAAATTGCCCTGGTTTAGCTTTTATACCAATTTCGTAAGTATTACTTTTTTCCGGCTTTAATCCATAGCTTGGCACATCAATCCCCTGGTTTGTTGTACGTAATGTAGCAACATCGTCAAGGTTCGGCGCACGGAAGCCTTGAGAAACATTAGCGCAGAGGTTAAGTAATGCCGTAAGGTTATACACCGCACCGAGACTGCCGGAGAAGTTTGAAAACGTTTCGGCAAGATTACCATTAAGCGGGGTATTGCGTAAAACAGTGTTATATTCAAACATGCTATATCTTACCCCGGGAACAAGTTTTAACATCGGCAGTACTTTCCATTGGTCTTCGATAAACATACCGAAGGATGAGTATTTTGACCCGTCAGGAAACGTGCTGTTTGCCGGGATTTCTGCCCTAACACCGGTTTGGGTATTAAATTCACTGTACTGACTGACAACAGTATCGTTATAATATTCCAATCCATACACAAGTTTATGGGAAGACAAAAGAGAGACCAGTTGAAACACAGTTCCTAAAGTGTCTCCGGTATCTTCGTATTCAGCAACTTTTGTACTACCGGTTTTCTGCTGCTGGCTTCCCTCGTACTGGCGGTGATATGATATTTTTGCAGATATATTGTCTAGAAAAGGGTTAGGAGTTTCATAGTCGTACTGAACAATCCCCAACTGCCGTATTTGAGGGTTGTAAACAAACTTGTCATACCCGCCGGTACCGTGAAAGATACGCGTAACACCGGTATACTTTTCGTACCGCGGAACGTTAAATTGGTTGGTATGCTGATAACTTACCGCAACCTTTTGTTTATCCGATATTTGGTATACAACTTTTGCGTCTCCGTTCGCGTCAGAGTAGCCTGTAGGTGATTCCACACCAAAACTACCGCCAGCACGGAGATCGTTTAAGTTCTTATACGTACCACCCATTAAAAAACTAAGTTTATCAAACCCGCCATTGAGTTCCGCTCTGGTAGAAATCCCGTTATCTGCGCTGTTGTACCGCACAGAAGTTGTTGTTCTAAGCCCAGGGATTGACGCTGGAGATTTTGTGATTATATTGATAACCCCGCCTAGCGCATCGCTGCCGTACAATACTGAGCTTGGCCCGCGGGTAAGTTCAAGCCTGTCAATTAACGAACTGTCGACCGTGTTCATATACTGCACGGGTCCGCTGCGGAACGTTGAGTTGTTCAACCGCACTCCATCGATTAGGATAAGGTTTTCACGGCCGATGAACCCGCGGATAACCGGTGAACCATGTCCATGCGTGGTTTTCTGCATAAACACGCCGGGAAGGGTTTTAACAATTTCCGTTATTGTCCTGGTATTACCCTCGGAAATTTCTTTACTTGTTACCGTATACACAGGTTTAGACGTATCAGCCGCTGGCTCAGATGTACGAGTAGCAGTGATAACAACGTGTGGAACATTGTCATTAATAAGCTCCGATAACCCTGCTCCCAAAACATAAGTTTCAAACATAAGTAGTATTAGAGTGGATACAAATAAAACTGTAAGTTTGTTATTCATAATGAACATTATATCATTACGCTAACTCAATTCTGTATTTTCTGATTTTTATGATTTTATCACCAAACCATGTAACAAAAAGTAAAACCAAGAACACAACCAGTCTAATCTCAGCGATAGTTCAAGCCCATATATACAACTAATCCAGCGCGGTACTTCCCAAGTTTTACTGCCAACCCTTGAGTAAGGCCGTTGAATATAAATAGATCTGCTTCTTCAAGTGTTGCACTTCATTATTGAACTGGTGTAACCAATTTTGAGAAAAACTTTTAAGTTAACTTATTTGGGAGGACTTCTGAGATGTAAAACTGCGGGTATAACTGTGTTCCTTGCGCCTGATCTGAACAAAAACAAATAAAGGTATGTTAAAACAATAATAAAAACGAAAGTAGAGCTTACAATATATCCTTGATGTGCAACAGCGCAAAAAATACAGATATCCTGATGGCTTATTCCATCTGTATGCGAATGTAACGGAAGGATTACCGTCCATAATATAGCTAGAATTATTATTAAAAGTACTAACGTTTTTCTCTTCATTAGTGTTCATTATATCTTTTTAGATTAGTTGTTCAATATCCTGTGGAACAACTTAGGATAATTCGATCTTAACTTATTGTTGACACACAATATTACTATTTTGTAATAAGTATAAAAACAAGAAGTTTAAACTAAGGAACAAATAAATGAGTTCTTGTAAAATAGTTAATATCAATACAGAATTATGTACAGGTTGCGGCGTGTGCGTAGACCTATGCCCTAAGAAAATTCTTTATCTAGACAAAAAAACAGGTAAATGCGCGGTTACTGACGAAACAAAATGCGATAAACTTGGCGGCTGCGAACGCAACTGCCAGGCAGATGCTATCAAAATCACGAGAACCGAAAAAAAAGCAGGGGGATTATAGTGGAACAAATATATTTTATAAGCGCGTTATGGTTGCTATTAGCCGTAGTATCCGCGATTATTGCGTACCACCTAAAAATTTCTATTGCCTTAATTGAAATCTGTGTTGGTGTTATTGCAGGTACTGTCGCAAATAAGTTTTTTGGGATAAACTCTCTAGGCAGCAACCTGGAATGGCTGAAATTTCTTGCATCTGCCGGTGCTATTTATTTAACATTCCTCGCAGGAGCTGAACTTGATCCTAAGATACTAAAAATTAAATGGAAAGAAGTATTGGTCGTAGGAGCTATAGGCTTTTTTGCGCCGTTTCTTGGATGTTCCGCTATCGCGTTTTATATTCTTCAATGGAACCTGCAGGCAAGCTTGCTTACAGGGGTTGCGCTATCAACAACCTCAATGGCAGTAGTTTACGCTGTGATGATAGAAACAGGGTTTAATACTACAGAGTTCGGGAAAGGTATCCTTGGCGCGTGTTTTATTAATGACCTCGGGACAGTGATCGCGCTGGGCTTAATTTTTTCGCCGTTCACCTATAAAACAGTAATTTTTGTTGCGGTTACAGCGATAATGATACCCTTATTCCCGATACTCACAACATTTTTCACTAATGTTTACGGCAACCGTACCGCAGCAATTCGCGTAAAATGGGTATCTTTCGTATTATTTGCAATGGGCGCGTTAGCTATCTGGTCTGGCAGTGAAGCTGTCCTACCGGCATACATCGCGGGTATGGCACTTGCG